>JBAVHJ010000118.1:0-10657 GCA_049685715.1 Terriglobia bacterium
CGGTTTGCCCTGCCCTTTGTGCTGTTCTCTTCGATCCTTTTCGTAGCGGGTGGGGCGTTCGGATATTATCTGGCCTTTCCCTACACGCTCAAGTTTTTAATCGGGTATGCCCCCAGCTTCAAGCCTCAGGTCACGATCAGTGAGTATTTCGATTTGGCGAGCATGGTCCTTATTGGGCTCGGCATCATCTTCCAGCTTCCCGTACTGATCATGGTTTTATCGGCCTTCGGGTTGATCACCCCCCGTTTTCTTTGGAAGAATTTTCAATATGCGGTGCTCATCATAGCGATCCTTGCAGCCATTATCACGCCCACTACCGACATCCCCACCATGATGCTGTTCATGGCTCCCATGCTGGGTCTTTACCTTATCGGAATACCGATCTCCTGGATATTTGCTCGAAAGCGCGCCAAGAAACGGTCATGAGATTCGTGTCTCGAATCTCTCTCACTGTAATCTTTTTTGCCTCCCTTGTGACCTGCCTTAGGGGCGACGAAGGCTCCTCAACGAAGGCCATGGCTGTGGACCGCGGGGGGAGTAAGAGAAGCACCCGAGTTGTCTTCGATGGTAACCGAGCTTTTCATTCTTTGGAGGCAATGGTCCAGTTGGGCCCCAGGCCATCCGGTTCCGATGCCAATTTCGCCACTCAGAGATTGATTCTCCAGACGCTTCAGCGGGAAGGGATTGAAGTGGAAGAAAGGCCCTTTGTCGCGGCGACGCCCCGAGGGCCGATGGCCATGAATAATCTGATTGCGAAGATCCCGGGAGCTTCATCCAATGTCGTTATCCTTGGAGGCCATTACGACACAAAACTTCTCGATTCATTTCGTTTTGTCGGGGCGAACGACGGGGGATCGAGTGCCGCTTTTCTACTTGAGATGGCAAGGGTTCTAAAGCATCGAAAAAACCGGCTCACCTATTGGTGCGTTTTCTTTGATGGGGAAGAAGCAATACGCGAATGGACCGACGCCGACAGCCTTTATGGGAGCCGCCACTTCGTCGAACAACTTAAATCGTCAAACCAGTTTTCGAAGATCAAAGCGATGGTGCTTGTGGATATGATTGGGGACCGGGACTTGGACTTGTTGAAGGAAAGTAATTCCACTGCCTGGCTGGTGGATGTTCTTTGGAGTACAGCGGCCAAACTCGGTTTCCAGGAGAACTTTCTCCCCGGATCTCTTGCAATTGGGGGGGATGATCATTTTCCATTCCTGGAAGAGAATATTCCCGCAGTGGATCTCATTGATTTCGATTACGGACCCTCCAATCTTTATTGGCACAGCGCGCAGGACACGGTGGACAAGTGCAGTCCACGGAGTCTGCAGATTCTCGGGGAGACCCTGCTCAAAGCGCTGCCTCTCATCGAGGACCGGCTCGGACGGCAATGACCCTTTTCACGACTTCAGTCCCATCGCCTTCAATGTCTTGACATCCAGTTTCCCCGTGGCATTGAGTCCATGCGTTTGCTGGAATTTCCGGATGGCTTCTTCCATCGGCTTCGGATCCCAGACCCCATTTGGCGTCCCGGCCATGGCACCTGAATCCACGAGTTTTTCCTGAATCTCCCGGGTTCGCTCCGCATCAGGCCTGAGCTGTCCCCTTGGCCTTGCGGGATGCTTTTTCTTGGAGGTTTTTCGCTTTGAAGCGGACGCTTTGTTTTTCGGGCCGTTGGGAGTGGATGTCGGCTTCTTTTGGAAACGGACCTTCTGGCTGGACGCTCTTACAGTCGGAGCCGGGTGTGAATTCTTATGCTGCGATTGAGTCATCCCCGAAGCCGCACTGAAAACCACGAACAACACCAGAGCGCTGAGGAATCTTAGCGGTTGCAAAGTGATCCTCCGGGTGTTGGAAACTGCGGGTTTGGCAAAGCAAAATGGATGGCGAATGGGTTCACGACATGTTCCGAGCGGAGAGGGGCGGATCTAAAAAGGAAGGAATTTCAAACCTCTCTACCCTTATTGGGAGAGTGCCCCTCTCCGTTTTCATGGAGAGGAGCATTCTCTGTTTTTCCCATCGGAATAATGCTGATGGGTTATCTATTGATCGGGACTTGCAGTGTTAAAGGGCGATCGAGTCGGATGACGAGGGAAGTCCCGGAGGGCAGTTCAAGGTCCTTGCCGCGACGCCGCATGGAGTCGGCCAGCCCAATGATTGCTCCCACGCCGCCCCCAATGGCTGTTCCCTTGGCCCCACCCGAAATCGCTCCGATGCCGGCACCCACACCTCCCGCACCAGCGACCTCGCCCGCATCACGTTTTCTTGAATTCGGTCCGGAGATACTCCCTTCCTTTCCTACTTTCGTTTTGTCATTTGTTTCCGCACCCGCCGTGGAGGCCACGATCGTCTCTGTGTAACCGTTGGGCAGCTGGATTCTTTCAAATGCAATATCTATTTTCCCGACACCATGAGTGTGTCCGGGCCGTTGAACTTCGGAGACGCGTCCGTCGACTCGAGTGCCATAAGGAATCGCCTCTTTGCCATTCACGTAAATGGGTTCGCGCAATGTGGCACTGAACCTGTCTCCCACCCGAGTGGACTTAGTTGAGAGCGTCGTGTCCAAAGCGACCCTCAACGTGGTCCCTTCTTGAACGGTGACAGCAGTCGAATTGTCGTCACCGCGTGGTTGAGCGGAGGCAACCACCCCGAATTTTCCCAGGGCAAAGACAAACGCAAAGACCACAAAGAATAATCGTATCCTCATCTCAGAATCCTCCCCTCGCTCTGAACATTAGTGCTTTTGCTTTTGGATGCCAAGCCGTCCCGGGGTGTTGTCTCTCGTCCACTTAACTCCTTGAAAACCCGATGACAAATCTCACAACGAGCAGGGGTGGATCTTTACCGTTTCCCTTACAAGTTCTACAAGTTCCTGGAAAAAAACTTCCGAAGACCAATAACCATTTCATTCAGGCTGCGACCTAAAGACCAGAATCTAAGGCAGGGTTGTACCCACGTAAGTGGTGGTCCCTTGTCCCTGTGCCAGCTGCCGCCAAAAGAGGAACATGACGTCGTCGCCTGACTTTAACTTGCTCTCGATTCGGCGAAAATCAGTGATATTGTGAACAGGCTCACGATTAATCTCGAGGATGACGTCATAGCGTACCAATCCGACATCGTCGGCAACGCTGCCGGGTTCAACCCGGGTGATTAAGGCCCCATCCACTTCTTTAAGGCCCAACTGGCGCGCGACTTGGGGAGTGACGTTTTGAATCGTCATCCCAAATTTTACCTGGCCACTCTCCTTGTCCTCACCCGGGGTGACCCCGGGTTCACCACACCGATCCGGAAAGACCTTGCATCGATCCAGGATGGTGACCTGGGCGCTTTGATCTTTTCCGTCTCGCAAATACTTAACCGTAACGTTCTTTTCGAGCGTCGTCTCGGCCACGACTTGCACAAGGTCATCCCAGTTCGAGATGATTTTGCCATCGATGGACCGAATGACATCACCCCGTTTCAGCCCTGCTTTTTCGGCAGGCCCGTCCTTCTCGACGTTTTCAACGACCACGCCTTTTCCGTCCTTGGCCCCGAATGACTTGAGAACGACCTCACTTTGCGGACGGCCGGTGTGCGAGATGCCAATGGAGCCGCGTTCCACGCGACCCCGCTCGATAAGTTGATTGTAGACCTTGATGGCGGTGTTGGAGGGAAGGGCAAAGCCATAGCCTTGCCACACGCCCGTATTCGTGGCAATGGACGTGTTGATCCCGATCACTTCAGCATCCATGTTGATGAGCGGACCCCCACTGTTGCCCGGATTGATGACCGCATCCGTCTGAAGGAACTTCTTGAATTGGGCTCCCGGGTCGATCTGATCGCGGTTCTTGGCGCTGATGATGCCGGCGGTCAAGGTCTGCTCCAGGCCGAACGGGCTGCCGACCGCCAAAGCCCAATCGCCCACATTGACACTGTCGGAATTGCCGAACTTGGCGACCGCAAGCTCTCCCTTGGGCTCTATTTTGAGCACGGCCAGGTCCGTTTCCGGATCGGCTCCGATCACCTTCACGTTTTTGTAAACCTCGCCGTTGGCCAGCTTGACGGCAATCCGTTCCGCATCTTTGACCACATGAAAATTGGTCATGATGTAGCCCTTTTTGTCGACGACAAAGCCCGAGCCGGACACCGGCGCGACAAAGCCCTCAGGAGTTTGAGGCATATCAAAGAAGTGGAAGAAATCAAAAGGCTCGTCATTCTGGTTGGGTCCCGGGGTCCGTCGAAGCCGGTTCCGGTCCGGCTTGACCTTCAGGTCTGCCGTGATATTGACCACAGCAGGTTCAACGGCTTTGGCCACTTGCGAAAACTGTGAGGAAAGTTGCCTTGGGGCCGGAATAGAAAGCGGGGTTGCGTCGGGTGCCACTTTCTTGTCCGCCCTCACCCCATGGGTCACCAGCGTCCCGATCAGAATTCCGACAGCCAATGTCGAAAAAATGACCAAACTTGGAAGAAACACCTTGTGTTTGGCAAACTCTCTCATGGTTTCATTCATTCTTTTCATGAATTGCTCCTATGCAACCCGGTTATCTTTTCACTCCAATTCCGGAAAGCCCCCGATATGACTGCCTCTCGGACGCCCGCAGAAAGCCAGTATTTTATCACGGCCACGCGGAGTATGGCGAGTCTCAATATTCGTCTCTCGAACGCTCCCGGGAAGGAGGTGGGAGCGGGCGCATGCCCGGGAGAGGTGCACCGTCGCCTTGAACCTGGACTGGAGCGACCGATCCGCATTGGATCCACTTCAGTGTTCCAGCGGTGGTTGGGAGTTCGTGAGCGGTCAGCCCATGGAATCCATGGCCATCTTCTGCTTGCTTCCAAGCTCGGAGGCGATGATCCCGAAGAATATTAGACCGCAGCCAATGAACATTTGTGAGCTCCACCGTTCATGGAGTGTGAAATAGGTGACCAAGGCGGCAAAGACCGGCTCCATGCTAAAGATCAGGGCGGTTCGCGAGGGAACAGTATGTTTCTGGGCCCAGTTCTGTATATAGAACGCGAGAGCTGTCGCTAGGACGGCGGTCACGAAAAGCGCGGCTGCAATTCTTCCGGAGAGATGCTGGGATGGAACCCCGCTCCGGAATGCCAGGACGCTGGAAGCAACAGCAGTCACAGCGATTTGGCCTACCACTAGAACATTCAGGTTTCGTGACTTCGCGAAGTGCCCGACCGCAATAATATGCAAAGCAAAAGCCACGGCGCAGAGGAAGGTCAAAAAAATTCCCCAGTCGAACGGTCGAAGCGAGCGCGTGCCAGCGAGCAGATAGAGGCCGGCCAGCGCCGAGGCCGCGCAGAGCATGTTCACGAAGGAGGGGAGTTTCCGTTTGAGTGCTGCCTCGAAGAGGGGAACGAGTATGATAGAAAAACCGGTGACAAAAGCCGATTTCGAGGGGGACGTCAATTCCAGACCTTTAACCTGGAGGGTAAATCCTACCCACAGGATCAACCCAACCCACAAGGCGGCCACAAAATCGCCCCTCTGTCCTGCGCTGACATCCCTCCTCAACAGGATGACCAATACAGCGGTCGCTAGCACGAACCGCAGGGCAAGAAACTCCAGCGCATCGAACCGGGCGATGGCATCTTTGATGATGGAGAAGCTGGTACCCCAGATGAATGTAATTCCCAGCAGGGCAAGGTCAGCCTTGGTCTGAACGGACATGGGGAAGCAAGCAACAATCAGTTGTCAGCTATCAGCTTTCAGCAGTCAGCGTTCAATTTTCCCACTATTGAAGTGGATCCTCTTTCCGTTCATAGGTGAATTCAATCTGCGAACAGTGAGGGTCCGGCACCTAAGGCACCACTTGAAGAGCGTGCACTTTGCTGATACCTGGCCTCTGATTGCTGACTACTGATAGCTGATGGCTGATTTCCGACCGCTGACAGCTGATTAATCAGCTCACCTTTGGGCTATTCAGGGTTTCCTTCCAGGTGAACAGACAGCGGTGGAAGACCGTAACGTTGGAGAGCACGGCGATGACCCATAGGACAGCGGCCATCCGATTGAAAAGCGCCCCAATAATGATCAGCACAATCCTCTCGGGCCGCTCTAAAAACCCTACCTTGCATTGAGGAATGAGCGATTCGGCACGGGCCCGGGTGTAGCTCACCATCACTGAACCGGCCATCACAATGGCCACTAGGACGACGTAAAAAAACCTCCTCACCCGGGCATAATAGATGAGTAGACCAATGAAGAGCACGACATCCGAGTAGCGGTCGATCACTGAATCCAGGAACGCGCCGAAGTCGGAGACCCGGTTGGTCAGTCGGGCCACCTGCCCATCCAACATGTCAAACAGCCCGGCGAATATCACCACTCCTCCGGCAACGACAAACCGATCATCTGCAAAAAGATACGCGGCATACAAGTTGATCAGGAGGCCGACGAGGGTCAGCATATTCGGGCTGATCCGCAGCAGCGACAGAACATAAACGATTCTATCGATGATCCACTGGCAAACCACACCGATTGTATGGGTAATCATTTTGGATTGGGAATGATGTGCCGCCGGGTCTCAGGGCTTGGAGTCATGAATGGTAACCAGCTTAAGGACCTCAAATTCCCGTACTCCGGCAGGTGTTCGAACCACAATCGTGTCCCCGGCGTTCTTTCCTAACAAGCTCTGCCCGATAGGCGAACTAACGGAGATTTTGCCTTGGCTGACATCGGACTCTTCTACCGAAACGAGAGTATACACGACTTCCGTGTCCCGCTGCAGATCCTTTAGGGTGACGGTCGAGCCAAAGGCGATTCGGTCGTGAGGAATGCGGTCGAAGTTCACCATGGAGGCATCAGCCAGCCGCTTCTTCATCTGGGCAAGCCGCAACATCAGATAATCCTTCCGCTCCTTGGCTGCCTGGTATTCGGCGTTTTCCCTCAAATCCCCGAGCGCCCGGGCCCGCTCCAGTTCCTTGGGGAGCACGTGATGTAGCTCATGCTCAAGTCCCTTGATTTCACTTTCCAGCTGCTTGACTACGGAGTTGGACATAATCGTCGTTAAAGGTCGTTTACCGGAACAGCTGAAGCCCCCAGACCTTCATGTCTCAGGGGCGTAAGAATTACAACCGAGTCTCCAATGAATGGGTTTATAGCACATTCAAGAAAAGTGAATCAACTCTGAAGAGACATCGCTCTGAAGTTCCCTCGAGGATCGGGGTCATCTCGGGGCGCCGTTTATTTGCAAGGGTCGCAATCAAATCAGTGTAGAATAGGCGCGCGCATGAGAAGCTCAGGAGCGGGGAGGTGAAAAGGCTGCCTCCCGGATGCAACGAATTGGCCTTGATCAGGATCTCTGCATTTAGATTCTTGTCTGGATATCTGATTCTTCTTTCATCATCCCATAATCCCGGTCCATTGGCTGGCCCGGGGAATCACGGCATCACCGCAAATCGCATTCATGGTTCAATTTTAGCCGACCAGCAATTCCTCTCGCTCGCCTAGCCAGAGACAATCATGAAGAGAATACTGAGGGCAAGCACGATGACTGGGAGCGCAGCAGTCCTCAGCCTTCTCGCTAATGCCCTGCGCGTCAAGATAGTGGCAGTGCTGGTAGGGACTACGGGATTGGGGGTGATCTCCTACCTCTATAACCTCGTCCAGCTGGCGGGTTCGGTGACCAGTCTGGGGATTAATAGCGGGGTGGTCAAGGTGACCAGCGAAGCCCTTTCACGGGGGGAGGAGCATGCCGTTGACCGGATAAAGGCCACCGCTATCCCATCGACCTTCTGGTTCTCTATGGTCATTGCGCTGGCACTGTTCGCTGAATCAAGGACCGTGTCGATATGGCTTTTGGGGGATGTGCGGTACACCTTCTACGTCCGCCTGGTTTCACTGGGCATCCCCTGTCTCACCTTAAGCCAATCCTTGACCGCGGTTTTGAATGGCTTTAGAGCCATCCGCGAAATAGCCCTCATCTCAACCTGTGGGGGCTTGATTATGGTGTTATTAGTGGTTCCCCTGGTGTGGAAATACCGCCTGACCGGCGTGGTATTGCATTTGGTTCTCCAATCCGTGTCGATGCTCACCGTAACCCTCCTGTTCTACCACCGGAGAATTCCCGGCATGGGTGTGCCTGGCGCCCTCTTGTTCCGCGGGTTTGATCGTCGTCTCGTGAAGTCCCTCGCCGCCTTCGGAGTCGCCACCTTCCTCTTAAACGTATTCCAAAGTTCGTCTTTTCTAGTGGTGCGAAAACTGATCCAGCAAAGATTTGGAGAGCATGGGGTAGGGCTTTATCAGGTTCCCTACGGACTGACTCTGCAATATCTGAACATCGTCTTGATCTCCCTGATGACTTATAGCCTGCCCACGATGAGCGCCCTCCGCGAGGAATCGTCTCTCTCCACAGAACTGAACCACACCCTGCGTGCCTCGCTCCTCGCCATCGTCCCGATCATTTCCGTCTTGCTCGTTCTCAAGAGATTCCTGGTTTTGGTGCTCTACTCTCCACAGTTTCTCCCGAGCGTGAATTTATTGGAGATCCAGTTGATTGGTGATTTCTTTAAGGTGATCGCTTATGTCTTCGGCGTGGCGCTGCTTTCCCGGTCACGCCTGATCCCCTGGCTGGTGCTGGACCTCTTCTGGGATGCCATTTTCATCGGCCTGAGCTATTTCCTTATGGATCGCGTGGGGCTGGTCGGGGTGGCGATGGCGTTTTTAGGGGCCTATTTTACGATTTCCGTAGGATATGTGATCTTTGCCTGGCGAAGCATGAAGATCCACATCAGTGGCCAGAACTTGAAGTTGATCCTGTTCTCGGTTATTGCCCTGGCTTCCATCGTCCGTGCAGCTCATGCCGGGCTGCCAGCTTCTATAGGCATCGCCGGCGTTGTCCTCCTGCTCTGGTTGGTCGTGTGCTTTAAGAAGAGCGAGATTCAAAAGGGACTAACCATGCTGCGTAATCTCTCCTGGGGCGATGAGAAATCCCCCCTGTTGCCATAGGTTGCATATACAAATCTCTAGCCTGTGATTTTGAAGGGGAGCCTCTGTCTGCCGGTTTGAGGGCTGATCGTAAAAGAGTCAAGAATTCAGGGATGGACCTGCTTTATCGGAAGGAAAAAGGCGAGGGGGTGAAGCAGAGGATGAAAATAACCAGCGAGACAAAGGCCACCCACTGGCGCCCGCGCCCGAGCTGTACTTCTTCATCGATGACGCGGGGATGACGAGTTCCGAGCACCAGCATGATGATCGCCCAAATCAGCCAACCCGGCCAAAACTTCAAGCCCAATGGAATTAAGACGACCAAAAAAAGACGGGAGAGGAGGAGATGCCGCCTTCCAAAAACAGAGTATAAAATGTGTCCCCCGTCGAGCTGACCAATGGGGAGCAAATTGAGTGCGGTGGCGAAGACTCCGACCCAGGCCGCAAAAGTGACCGGGTGCAAATAGAGTTCGTAGCCGTCCGGTATTTTCATCCGAACAAGTGTTTCCGCCACTTTAAGAATCAGCGGATCGCCAAACGCTATCGAGCCTCCAGCGACGGCGGACATGGGGACCACTTTCGAGAACATCAGGGACATCACCAGGGCCGGCACAGCAAAAACGAACCCCGCGATGGGACCAGCCACCCCGATGTCGAACAGGGCCTTGCGATTGGTGATCGGTCCTTTAATCCGGATGAAAGCACCCAGAGTTCCAATCAAGGTGGGGGCTGGAATGAAATAAGGAAGCGTGGCGTCGATGTGGTAAATCTTGCAGGCGACATAGTGCCCCATCTCATGCGCGAGGAGAATTCCCAGGAGGCTGAACGAGAAGGGAACCCCCGCAAGCAGAATGGAAGGATGAAGGAATATCGTCAAGAAAAAATGGAGGGAGGGATCGACACTGTTTTCAGATTGAAATGCCAGGGCGAGCGCTGAACCGACGACAAGGGTGGTAAAAACGGTGCCCGCAAACAGCAGGCCATGCAGCCAATATTTAGGACGTCGACTGACCGGATGCGTATACTCTTCGAGCGACAACGTCACAAAAGGTTCTGCAGTCCGGGATTCAATGGGTTGAGACATCGCAGGATCTTACATTCCTCTTTGGATAGCCTTCCTGTGCTCCGAAAACAAAAAAGCGAGACCGTACAACGCTGTCTCGCCTTCAACGCGGTCCTTCGGACCCCGCAAAACTCTTCGCCGGGTTCGCCTGCCTTCGGCCTTCCTAGTCAAGATGAAGTTCTTTGCCGGGTTTGAAGCGCACCGCTTTTCCAGGCTTGATCGCGACTTCAGCGCCGGTTCGCGGGTTGCGGCCGATTCCGGTCTTTCGAGGCTTCACATTAAAAACCCCGAAGCCGCGCAACTCAATGCGCTCGCCCCTTTTCAAGGCATCTTTCATGGCCTCGAAGACGCCTTCCACTGCCATTTCAGCTTTGGTCTTGGATATCCCGGTCTTGCTTACCACCTCATTCACGATGTCGAGCTTGATCAAGGCGTCCTCCTTTGTTTCCCTCCCCCCGCTGCGCGGGGAGAGGTCGTCACAGAACTCATCCAACGCAAAAAAAAGAGGACTTATGCTAATGAACGGCGCGTATTTGTGTCAAGGGTTATCTCAACACCACTCAAAAGCCGTAGGCGGCTCTTCATCGAATTGACGTGGCAGCACAAACATTTAAGCCAGGATTCTTTATAGTGAGGAGGGGGGACGGTTTAATGTGGGAAACCGCTTCACGTCGGGGGGGGAGCTT
>JBAVHJ010000119.1:0-18407 GCA_049685715.1 Terriglobia bacterium
CGCCGGGCGGGTGCACGCGCGGGTCGTTAGGCCGATTACAAAAGTATTTACATTGTACATACGTATCTTCATAATGATTCATGGACGTCGGCTATCATCTGAGCGGGATCGATTTCATCTGGGTCGGAAGAAAGGGCAATCCAATCTGCGAAAGCATGGGATTGCCTTTGAAACGGCATGTGAAGTTTTCTTCGATCCATTTGTTCGCCTGATTGAAACCGAGGTCGTAAGCGGGGAAGTGCGTGAGAGTCTCCTTGGAATGACCAGCGAGTGGAGACTGCTGAGAGTGGTTTACGTGTTCCGCTCAGCGACGATCCGGCTCATCTCCGCCCGGCCGGTCACCTTGGGGGAAAGAAAACAATATGAAGATCAATGAGCTGCGGGGTCGCCTCCGGAAGGACCGGCCCATGACCAGTATTACCATCAGGATGCCCGAAGACGTCATCAAGGAGTTGAAGCGCGTCGCTCCTCTGCTGGGCTTTTCAGGCTACCAACCTCTGATTCGGGCATACATTGGCCAAGGCCTGCGACGAGATCTGGAAAAGATCGAAAGCCGGCCGAAGCTTCACGATTTAGTCAAGAGTTTGCGCCGATACGGAGTCGCCGAGGAAGTGATTTCCTCAGCGATTGCCGAACTGCGAACGGCCTAACCCGCGCGTGCACCCGGCCGGCGCCAAGAGCCAAAGCGCGCCGGGCGGGTGACGCGCTGGTCGTTAGGCCGCGCTGATGCGGACAACATCGACTGAGGGAGAGCAAAATGACAAATGGCACTGTTGACACTTCGCCGCAACTCTACGCAAGAATGGCTGGCGTCTCCTATTTGGTCGGAGCCCTGCTGTCAGTGCTTGGTCAAATGGTCGTGCTCGGCATGATCGTTGTGTCCGGCAACGCAACAGCGACAGTGGCCAACATTCTCTCGCACGAGACCCTGTTTCGGCTAGGGTTCGTGTTGTCCCTCATGACTGTGCCGTTCCATCTGGTTTGGGCGGTTCTCTTCATTGGCCTCTTTCGGCCGGTGAACAGGAACGTCTCGTTACTCGCCGGGTTCGTCATGCTCATGGCATGCATGATGTGGACCCTTAGCAGTCTCCTGTACCTCGCCCCCTTGCTCGTCCTGCAAGGCAAGATCGCCTTGAGCGAATTTGCGCCTGAACAGATGCAGGCTGTGGTGCTCACGCTTCTCAAATTGAATGCATTGGCCTACGACATCGGCCTGGTGTTCTTCGGATTCTGGTACGTCCTGATCGGTTACCTCATTTTCAGGTCAACCTTCCTGCCTCGAATTATTGGCGCGCTGGGCGTGCTTGCCGGGTTTGGTTACCTGACGCTTCTGTGGCAACCGCTCGCACACTATCTCTATCCCTACAACCTCGCGCTCGCCGGCCCCGGGGAGATATCACTGTTGTTGTGGCTCATCGTGAAAGGGGTGAACGTCCGCAAGTGGAAGGAAACCGCAGGCGCTGGGCAGAACGGCTAAGTGCCAACGGGAGCTTGCCGCTTCAGGGGTCACGATGGTCTAGCGCCGACGAGCAGAGCGTGGCGCGGCCTAACAATCGGTTGCAGCGGACGGCGCTACGCGCCGCCGCTGAACCGGAGCGTTAGGCGGACACATAGGTGGTAGAGAGATGCGCGACCAGGGCATCTGGTTTTACAACCAATCGCTGAAGTTCCTGAACGGCCAAGGTGTGGCCAAGGATCCTGCTGAGGCGTTCCGACTGAACTCCGAGTCCGCTGACCGTGGGTACCATGACGCAGTCCTGCCCATGGGGTGGTTCTACCTGAATGGCACAGGTGTCGCGAGAGACCGTGACGAGGCGCATCACTGGTACCGCCAGTCTGCGCGGCAAGGCGACGCGAGGGCAATGTTCAGCCTCGGGCAGATGGCCTATGACGACCACGACTTCGACGAAGCCCACAAATGGTTCTCTCGCGCTATCGATGCCGGACACCTCCGCTCCCTGTTCTGGATGGGCAAGCTATACTGGCATGGTCGGGGCGTCCCCACAGACAAAAAGCAGGCCGCCGTGTTGTTCGATCGCGCTGCTCGTGCGAAGGTTCCGGAGGCCCAAAGGGCGGTAAGATTCCTAGGCAGGCGCGGGAGCCGCCCGACAAGGGGATGAACCTGACGAGGTCCGCGCCGGCAAAAGGAACCGCGGGCTCCGCAGGTTATCCCAGTGTCGTTAGGCAGGCGAGAGGCGAGGTTAAGAATGTGGAGTTATTACTCTGCCAAGTTGTCAGGCGATCGCCTGCAGCAGTGTTATGAGCTAGCTTCACCCCGCCTGAAGCAGTACTTGGATGCGGAGATCGGATTCGTGCTGAGTCAGCTACGGCCGACTGATTCCGTGCTGGAACTCGGCTGCGGGTACGGACGTGTGACATTCCGCCTCGCCGACGTCGCGGAGTGCGCGGTCGGGATTGATACTTCGCCTGAAAGCCTCACCTTGGCCCGTCACCTCGCCCCTCCGGATTCGCGATGCCAGTTCTTGGAGATGGACGCGTCGGCTCTGGCGTTTCGAAACGGCGCGTTTGACGTGGTCGCTTGCGTCCAGAATGGCATCTGTGCTTTCGCGGTCGACCCCGAGCGGCTCATGCGGGAGGCACTGCGGGTGACTCGACCAGGTGGGAGGGCTTTGTTCTCAACGTATTCCCCGGCGTTTTGGCCGGAACGGTTGCAATGGTTTGAGGCCCATGCCGCGGCCGGTTTGGTGGGCGCCATCGACTACGATCAGACGGAGAATGGAACGGTGGTGTGCAAGGACGGCTTCCGAGCCGGCACGTTCAGCGCCAAGGCATTCCGTGTGCTCTGTCAAAGGCTCGGTGTGGAACCGATACTCACGAGTGTTGACGATTCCAGTGTGTTCTGCGAGATACTTGTGCCTGGCGCTGCCCAACAACGGCATGCAGCGGGCGGTGCTCCGCGCCGCCGCTGATGCCGAACGTTGGGCGGACTCGGGTCGAACATGCTTATAGAAATCGGACATGTAGAGGCGATCTTCCGGTATCCCGTGAAGTCCATGGGCGGCGAACGACTCGAGGTCGCCAAGTTGGGCTAGTACGGCCTCAATGGTGACAGGCGCCTAGCATTCCGGCGGATTGATGACCGCAGCGGGTTCCCGTGGCTCACAGCAAGCAAATTTCCCGACCTGCTCCGGTTTGCTCCGCACCGACGTGAAAACGACGCTCAAGGAGAACTCCCCACGCATGTTCGCACGCCGGATGGCGAAGAGATGCCTGTCTTCGGGGAGGACTTGGCCACGGAGGTCGGACGCCGGTACGGGGCTCCCGTGCAGATGATGCAGTTGAATCATGGCATCTTCGATGAAGCGAGCATCTCCGTGATCGCCTCCGATACGGTGCGCGAGATCGGACGACTCGCAGGGCAGAGCCTGGACGTGCGACGATTTCGCCCGAATGTTGTAGTTCGCTTACTGCAGCCGGTTCCCTTCCAGGAGGATGAGTGGTTGGGGCGGCGTGCTCTCATTCGGGGAAGGGGGACGACGCCCCCGCCATCACCGTCACGATGCACGACGTTCGCCGCTCGATGGTGAACCTTGATCCCGACACGGCAAGTTCTGCGCCAGAAGTGATGAAGGCGGTGGTTCGTGCCAACCAGAACAACGCGGGAATCTACGGCGCAGTCACTCGCATCGGTCGACTGGCCATCGGACAGACCATACTCCTCCGTGTGGCGACCGAGAAAAGGGAACGTGAGTGATCGAAACACAATGTCCCGGAGCGCCGCCCAACCCGGCGTTGCAGCTGATGAACTCCTCGCTGTCGCTCGGACTTCACTGCTGAACGCCAAGGTCGTTACACGTCTACATCTGAACAATGACGCAAAGCCTTGACCAAGTTTATGCGGGAATTATTCGGAACGCGGAAGGCGACCCGAACGTCATCGGTTTCATTCTTGGTGGATCCCGCGGCAAGGGCTTCGCAACGAGGCATTCTGATTACGATTGCACGCTCGTCGTGACGCAGGAGGCTTACAAAGCAGCCGCCAGCCGCATGTCGGAACTGCCCCCCGGATTCGACGTTGCAGTCCACACAATTCAATCGTTTGCCGAGCACGCTGCCTGGAACGGACCGTGCCGGTGGGACCGGTACAATTGGACGCATCTTCGAGCGCAAATAGATAAGAGGGGCGGACTCATCCAGCAGCTCGTGGATGAAAAGGGTAAAGTACCCGAGGGTGAGATCGACAACTTCATCAGAAAATCATTGGATCATTACATCAATCAAGTCTACCGTTCCATCAAATGCCTGCGGGACCATCGCCACGTCGCCCATCGCCTCGAAGCCGCAGATTCCATTCTCCCATTACTCGATGTTGTGTTTGCATTGCACGAGGGAAGTCTTCGCCCGTATTACAAATACCTGCGTTGGGAGCTTACCGAATTCCCACTGGAAGGTTTGCCGTGGTCGGGAGATCAGTTCCTTGGCATGCTGATGGCCATATTGACCGATGGTTCTTACGCGAACCAACAGACCATCTTCCAATGGGTGGATCGCACGCTCAGAGGTCAGGGGTACGGGTCAGTGTTCGAGGCTTGGGGCGATGGTCTGTGGATTGCAGACTATGTCCCGGAAACAAGGGTTGCGAGGCAAAGCGACGACGTATAACACGACGATGCAGGCGACAGGCGGCGCCACATCGGTTACGATTGACGATCGGGATGGCCGCGCCCATTGCGCCTGATTGCCAGACCGTGGGGCGCTAAGAGGAGTCTCATGATCGAGGGAGTGATCAAATGACGATCTATATTGCGTTCTTACGAGGCATCAACGTCGGCGGGAAGAATTTTCTACCGATGAAAGAACTGGTCGCTGTGCTTGAAGCCCTCGGCTCCCAAAACGTCAATACCTACATCCAAAGCGGCAATGCGGTGTTCAAGAGCAGAGACAAAGACGCTTCGCGGCTTTCAAAGATGATCAGTGCTGAAATCAAGAAGCGCCGTGGATTCGAGCCCCATGTCCTCTTGTTGAAACTCAAAGACCTCGAAAGGGCAATGACGGAGAATCCGTTCCCCGAAGCTGAGACCGATCCCAAAGTTTTACATGTGGGCTTTCTCGCCTCCTCACCCCGGAATCCTAACCTGAAAATGCTCGAAAGCATCAAGACCGACAGCGAACGGTTTCATCTGATCGATAACGTGTTTTATCTGCATGCACCCGAGGGGGTGGGCAGATCCAAGCTCGCCACAAATGCAGAGAAATGGCTCGGCGTCCCAATGACTGATCGTAATTGGAGAACCGTGGGCCAAGTCTGGGAAATGGCGAAAGGGTTAACTTAATGACGCCCAATAATGGGTTGCAGGCGACCTTGCTCCGCTGCGCTCCGCAACGCCCCTGAATCCAAACGTAAGGCCACGGAGACACATGCTTCAAGACATCTCTTCATTCACAGACTACTGGCGCAACGCTCGACGTCGCACCCTTCGGGTCCTCGATGCCCTGCCACCTTCTGATCTCGAATGGACTTACGCACCCAACAGGTTCACCTTCGGTGACCTCTTTCGCCATTTGGGCGGCATCGAACGCTTCATGTATGCCGAAAACGTCAGGCATAGGCCCAGTACATATTCCGGTCACTCCGCGTCGCTGGCACAAGGGGTCGACGCCGTCCGCGCCTACGTCGGCCGGTGCCACACAGAGGCGGTCGAGATCTTTGCGGGCCTGTCGGATGGCGACCTGCAGTCCAAGTGTCTCACCCCGGCAGGGACGCCCATAGCGATCTGGAAGTGGCTGCGAGCTATGGTCGAGCATGAGGCGCATCACCGTGGCCAGCTCTACCTGATGGCAAGCATGCGAGGCCTCCACATCGCCCCGCTCTTCGGCCTCACGGAGGAGGAAGTCGTGATGCGCTCCTCTTCGCCGCCCTCTCCCTAGACCGTGGTTTAACTTGCCGTTGCAGCGGCTCGCTTCGCTCACCCGCCGCTGAACGCCTGTCGTTAGGCGCCTGCGAGGTACCTATGGAATTCGATCTTGACTCAGCTTTCGACATCCTTCGACGCTCCCCGGCCGTGCTGGACGCGCTTCTGCGAGGGGTGGATCAGGTTTGGGCCCGAGGGACCGAGGGACCCGCCACTTTCAGTCCGTTCGATGTCGTGGGCCATCTGATTGACGGCGAGGAGACGGACTGGATTCCCCGCGCTCAGATTATCCTCGCGCAGGGTCCCAACCCCCGATTCGAACCGTACGATCGATTCCGCCATCGAAACCGGAACGCGGCTCGGACGTTGGAGTCCTTGTTGGCCGAGTTCGCCAAATTGCGAGCCAGCAACCTCGACCAACTCCGCTCCTGGCGCCTCACCGAGGCTGCACTCGAGTTACGCGGCACGCATCCGACGTTGGGCCCCGTCACGCTTCAGCAGCTCCTCGCAGCATGGGTGGTGCATGATCTGGAGCACGTGGCGCAGGTCGCGCGCGTCATGGCAAAGCAGTACCGCTCCGAGGTGGGCCCTTGGGTGCCGTACCTGCCGGTGTTGACGGACCATGAGGCTCCACACTCGTAGGCGCTCACGGATCATCACGAATCGGGCGCAGTCAGGGCAAGGAGCACGATGAGGCATTCACAGACCTGGGCAAAAAAGAAAGTCCTTTCTATTTTTCCGCTGGTCGTCCTGATGTCCGTTTGTGCTTTCGGAAGCGAAGGCGGAAGGCAAGTTGCTGCTGAACCGCCCGAACGGGTTTCCATTCCGACTCAGGACGGTGGGCTTATCTGCGGTGACTTATACGGAAGAGGCCACCGGGGAGTCGTGCTGGCTCATGGAGGGCGGTTCAACAAGGAGAGTTGGGAGGAGCAGGCGCGGGTGCTGGTCAAGGCAGGGTTCCGAGTTCTGGCCATTGACTTTCGCGGGTACGGCCAGTCGAAAGGCCCCGGCCAAGCTGCCCCGCTCAGCGCTCCACTTCATTTCGACGTCCTGGCCGCCGTCCGTTACTTGCGAAAGACCGGTGCCACGACGGTTTCGGTGGTTGGGGCAAGTATGGGGGGTGGTGCCGCCGCCGATGCTTCGATGGAAGCGCCTGGAGAGATTGATCGCTTGGTCTTGCTGGCAGGCTGGGGAAATGGTCCGCCCGAAAAGTTAAGGGGGCGCAAGCTATACATTGTAGCGCGTGATGACGCAAACAGCGCCGGGCCGCGTCTCCCAAAGATTCGCGAGCAATATGAAAAGGCCCCTGATCCAAAAAAACTGGTGATTCTCGACGGTTCCGCGCATGCGCAGTTCCTCTTCCAGACTGACCAGGGAGAGCGACTGATGGGAGAGATTTTGCGGTTCCTTTCTGAGCCGTAAGCAGGGAGACGTTCCCCTCAGAGCGGCGCGTACGAAAGCTTGAACGTTGTGCCTGTGATTCGGAGCGGGCTCGTTAGGCAAACTTCAGGAGCCCATCCATATGCCCACTTCCCGACTCAACCGTCATGCTTCCACGATCTACTTCCTCTCTCTCGGAGGAGCAATTCCGCTTGTCTTTGCCAGCACATTGGTTGTCTGTGGCCTTCGTTTGGGCCACTACAACCATCTCTCCCGACTGGTAAGCGAATTGGGCGCGATCGGGACCACCACTCAGTTCATGTTCTCTATCGGACTGGTCTTGTGTTCCTTGCTCAGCGTGTTCTTCGTGGTCGGTTTATGCAGGGACTGCAATGCCCTCGAGATTAGCTCCCTTCCCGCGGCAATGATCCTATCGTTCTCCATTTCTATTGCGGGCGCCGGGCTCTTCCCGCTGCCTTTTAAGATGCACCTAATATCGGGAATGCCTTCGGTGCTACTGATCTTGTCGCCCTTGCTCGGTCTTCTCCTGTGGCGCAATGCGGAAGATCTGGCAGGACTGTGGCAGATGTCATCGGTGAGGCTTCTGGTTATGTCACTGGGCTTTCTGGCATTCCTTCCTGGCGTGTGGAGTGCCTACCCCGGCTTGAAGCAGCGCTTCTTTCACGCGGGCTGGTCGATATGGTTCGCTTACCTGAGCTATCGGTTCGTAAAACTACATGCGCTCGAAGGACGAAAGGCAGGTCCAGGCGTGTGACCACAGATTGCCCGGCCGCGCCATTGCTGAACCAGGTAAAAACCCGGACCGCGGGAACCAGTGCGTCAAGCCGCTTAGATCCATTGGACTTTGCACTCTGCAAAAACAGTTCGAATCAACACCAACCTGGAACTCAACTGCCGAAAGTTGCTCGTACTACTTGCTTAATATACTGCAGAGTAGTGACCGTCTTTGGAGTGGAGTCCAACACGCCATTTCTCCAACGCAAGGAGCACACCCCATCGACTTCGGAAGTCGAGCTCCAAATAAAAACCCCAACCCGACGCAGCGGATTGGGGTCGAATCAAAAACAGGGCGCAAAAACGCGCGTTACTTCTTTTCGTCGGAAGCGGCTTCCTCGGTCTCCTCGGCCTTCTTCTTTTTCTTGGCTTTTTCCGCGTCGACCTTGGCGCGTTCGGCCTTTTTCACGGAGAGTTCGCTCCCCAGCAATTCCAGGATGGCGGTGTCCGCGCCATCCCCCTGACGCCACCCGGTCCGGATGATGCGGGTGTAACCGCCGTTGCGGTCCCCGTAACGCGGGGCGATTGTTGCAAACAATTTGCTGACGGCTGAGGGTTGCAACAAGTATGCCGCCGCCTGTCGGCGGGAATGAAGGGTGTCTCGCTTCCCCAGCGTGATCATGCGCTCCACCCAGGGGCGCACCGCCTTGGCCTTTTGGACAGTGGTCTTCACCCGCTCATTAAGAAGCACCGAAGTGGTCAGATTGCGCAGCAGGGCGCGCCGGTGGGAAGTATTCCGTCCAAGTTTCCATCCCGCATTTCGATGTCGCATAGGTCCTCTTACCGATCTGAACCCAACCTGAATGGTCCCGGACGGTTGCGGTCCTCTTTGATAATGCCGGCCCAGTTCTGCGCCGGGTGTTCTCCTACGATTCGCCCTGAACAGGGTTGCCGTTCTCGTCAAACTTCATGCCCAGGCTCAATCCCATGGTGGCCAGGATTTCCTTGATCTCGTTCAACGATTTGCGGCCGAAGTTCTTGGTCTTCAACATTTCTGATTCGGTCTTCTGCACCAGGTCGCGAATGGTCTTAATATTCGCATTCTTCAAGCAGTTATTGGAGCGCACCGACAGTTCCAACTCCTCGACTGACCGATCGAGATATTCGTTCCCCTTGGTTTCCTTCTTGGGCTGCTCTTCCTCGAGCGACTCCTCCACTTCCTCGAAGTTAATGAAGATGGCCATATGGTCTTTCAATAACTTAGCCGCCAGCCCGATGGCATCCTGTGGTTTCACACAGCCGTTGGTCCATATTTCCAGTGTCAGCTTATCATAGTCGGTCATCTGCCCCAGCCGGGCGGGGTCGACCGTATAATTGACTTTCTTGACCGGGGAATGCACCGAATCGATGGGGATATATCCCACGGGAAGATCCTCGTCGAAGTTTTTTTCCGCGGACACATAACCGCGACCCACCTTCAGACGCATTTCCATGGTGAGTTTGCCGCCCTCGCTGATGGTCGCGATGTAAACCTCTTTGTCGAGAATCTCCACATCCCCATCCGCCTGGATATCCGCAGACGTGATGACGCCGGGGCGGTTCACATCGATATAGATCGTCTTGGGTTGGTCTGAATGGAGCTTGAACGGGATCTGTTTCAAATTCAGGATGATATCCGTGGCATCCTCCACCACGCCCGGGATCGAAGAAAACTCATGTAAAACTCCTTCAATCTTGACGGCCGTGACGGCCGCTCCTTCAATGGACGAAAGCAGAACACGCCGGAGGGCGTTCCCCACCGTCGTCCCAAAGCCCCGTTCAAACGGTTGGGCATAGAATTGCCCGTAAAGGTCGCTCAAGGTGTCGATGTTGGTTGCCAGCCGTTTGGGTTTTTGAAAGCCTTTCCAAAGCATTTCGTTTATTCTCCATGATAGCGATCCACCGAGGTCGACCGCCTTTAACATCATTCTTCTGCCAGCCACCGAGTGGTTGCGCTGCCACGCCGGATGCGTGCAACGGCCGCTCTTTCTGGGTTACTTCGAATACAACTCGACAATCAGCTTTTCCTGGATGTTGGGATCAAGTTCCTCGCGCCGAGGGAGAGCGAGGACTTTACCCATGAACCCCTCCCGGTTAAGTTCCAGCCACTGAGGGACCCCCCCGCGACCGCTTACGCTCTCCACTGAATATTGAATCAGCGGGTTCTTCCGCGATTTCTCATGAATGGAGATTTCATCTCCCGGACGGGTCGCGTACGACGGGATATTCACCTTCTTCTTGTTCACCATCACATGGCCGTGCCGCACAATCTGCCTCGCCTGGTTGCGGGAGGTGGCAAACCCAAGGCGATAGACGATGTTATCAAGACGCCGCTCCAATCCGATCAGGAGGTTATCGCCCGTGATCCCCTTGGAGCGCTCGGCGCGCACAAAGTAGTTATGAAATTGTTTTTCCAGCAGGCCGTAGATGCGTTTCACCTTTTGCTTCTCGCGCAACTGCAGTCCGTAGCCCAGGGTCTTGCTGCCGCGTCGCTGACCGTGTTGACCCGGCGCAAATTTGCGCCGCTCGACAGCACACTTATCCGTAAAGCAGCGCTCTCCCTTCAAAAAGAGCTTGACGCCTTCGCGGCGGCACAATCGGCAAACAGAACCTCGATATCGAGCCAAGTTAATTCTCCTTCAATAAAGGCCAATGGCCTTTCGCCTCACCTGCCGGACTCCAAACCCGAATTACGGGTTTCGCGCAAGTCCTGGTGGGCGAGCGGCCCTTTGCCAGGGTTAAACTCTCCGCCGTTTTGGGGGGCGGCACCCATTGTGAGGAATGGGTGTGACATCTCGAATGTTCTTGATTTCGAGACCTGCGGTCTGAAGAGCGCGGATGGCCGATTCGCGCCCTGCTCCCGGCCCCTTGATCCGGACTTCCACCTGTTTCATGCCTTGTTCGCGGGCCGCGTTGGCCGCCTTCAGGGAGGCCTGTTGTGCCGCGAAGGGGGTGCCTTTGCGCGAGCCCTTGAACCCCATCGAACCCGAACTGGACCAGCTGACCAGATTTCCCTGCGTGTCGGTGATTCCGATCAGCGTGTTGTTGAAAGTGGCCTGGATGTGAGCCACTCCCAAGGGAACATTCTTCTTTTCCTTCTTGCGGAAACTCTTCCGCTTGCCTGCCGGTTTTTTCTCTTTTTCTTTATCTTTTTCTTTGTCTTCAGCCATGAGATTCCTTTGTTCTGGGTTGTGGTCCGGGTTCTTCTTGATTCCTGAGCCCGAACCTTCCTCACAAACCACGATCGATATCGCGGGCGTCCGAATTCACTCCTGAGAATGACTTTAGGTCTTGGCCGCCGCCTTCTTCTTAATAGCCACGGTCATGCGCCGCGGACCCTTACGGGTGCGTGCATTGGTGTGGGTCCGCTGGCCACGAACAGGCAGGTTGCGACGGTGGCGCATGCCACGATAGGCGCCGATTTCAATGAGGCGCTTGATATTCATCTGAATATCCTTGCGCAGGTCGCCTTCCACCATGCCTTCCTCATCGATGACGGTCCGGATCTTCGCCGCCTGATCCTCGGTCAGTTGATCGACCTTCGTGGCCCGATCCACTCCCGCTTTGCCCAGAATCTTAACCGCGCGAGACCGTCCAATCCCGTAAATATAAGTCAGCGCAATCTCTATTCTCTTTTGTCGAGGTAAGTCGACACCTGCTATACGCGCCATAATTCACTTCTCCTTGCCGTGCTATAACTCCATTTTAAAATTGAACCTGGGATCCAGCCATGCCGGCCCGCTGCCCCCGGATTACTTTCCTCTCGGTTTTTAAGCCCTTCCAAGGTCCACCGGCGGTTTCACCCCGGCTCTTTGGATCGGGGGCCGAGTAGACCCATTTATCCTTGTCGCTGCTTGTGTTTCGGGTTTGGACAAATGACCCGCACCACTCCGCGGCGGCGAATCACCTTGCATTTATCACAAATTTTCTTTACCGATGCACGTACTTTCATGTTGATCCTGCTTCTCGGCTTGGATGGTCCGGGGACATCCCCTGCCGTATTTCAAAACAGTCTTTGATGTGGCGCGCTCACACGCTATTTGTACCGATAGACGATTCGACCCCGAGTCAAATCATATGGAGACAACTCCACCGATACCTTGTCTCCGGGCAAGATGCGGATAAAGTTCTTTCGCATTCGGCCTGAAATGTGCGCCAGCACCTGGTGCTTGTTTTCAAGTTCGACCCTGAACATGGCGTTCGGAAGCGTTTCCAGCACCGTCGCCATGACCTCAATAGCCTCTTCCTTTGGCATAACTCCTCGAACTCGGTTTTACAAATACCCGGGAGGGCCGGGTTACCCCGCGTAAATCTTACCCTCCGCACCCCCCGAATTGCGACCTAAGGTCTCGACAAGACCCACGACCCGTTATTGGTTACGGCTACCGTATGCTCAAAATGGGCCGAATTCTTTCCATCTGCTGTCACTGCTGTCCATTGATCATCGAGGATCCTGACCTGGTAGGTGCCCTCGTTCACCATCGGCTCGATGGCGAGGACCATCCCTTCCTTCAGCACGGGCCCACGGCCGGGAATCCCGTAATTCGGAACGGGCGGGTCCTCGTGCATCGCGGTCCCAATCCCATGTCCGACAAAATCACGTACCACCGAGAACCCATACGCCTCCACATGTTTCTGGACCGCCGCCCCAATATCCGAGACCCGGTTCCCTACTCGCACTTGTTCAATGGCCAGTTCCAAAGACTCCTGGGTGACTCGCAGAAGTTTTTTCAACGGTTCGCCAATCTCGCCCACCGGAACCGTCAAAGCCGCATCACCGTAATAGCCATCGATGATCACTCCGAAATCAAGACCGACGATATCGCCCTCTTTCAACGCGCGGGCCGAGGGAATCCCGTGCACGATCTCATCATTGACGGAGGTACAAAGCACTTTGGGATAACCCCGATAACCCTTGAATGCCGGTTTGGCGTTCCTTTCCCGTGTTCGCCTCTCCGCCAGTTCATCCAGCTCCGAGGTCAAGATCCCCGGTTTGACCTCCTGCCGCAATTCCTGAAGGATATCGTGGACGAGCAGGCATGCCCGGCGCATCTTTTCAATCTCAGATTTCGACTTGCATACAATCATGACCTGGCGCTTTGTTCCTTCCGGCCCTCCAGAATCTGCATCAATCGTTGTGTGACCGCCTCCAGGGAGGCATCGCCGTCGAGCCGTTCCAGCTGGCCCAGCTCGTCGTAGAATTGAATCAGCGGCTGGGTCTGCTTTTCATATTGTCTCAGGCGTTCTCGAACGACCGCCTCATCATCATCGGCACGGGAAATCAACTCTCCACCACAGACGTCACAGAACGGATCTCGCTTGGAGGGCGAGAAATAAATATTATAAATCCGGCCACACTGTCTGCACGTCCGGCGGCCCGAGATTCGCCGAATCACACCTTCGGGCACCACCTCCAGGTTCACCACGATGGGCATCGGTCGCTGCTGTGTCTCTAAGAGTTGATTCAAAGCCTTCGCCTGCTCCACGGTTCTGGGATACCCATCCAACACAAACCCATTGCCGCAATCCGCTTGTGACGTTCGCTCCTCAACGAGACCATTGATGATATCGTCGTTCACATATCCGCCGGACTTCATAATGGGCTCGGCGGCCAGCCCCAAGGGGGTCTTGTTCTTGACGGCCTCCCGAAGCATGTCACCGGTCGAGATCTGCGGGATGCCGTATCGTTCGACGAGGGCCTTGGCCTGGGTCCCCTTACCCGCTCCCGGGGCTCCCAGCAGGATAATGACTCTTGCCTGATGACCGTTCACATTCACTGCACTTCGCTCCTGGGCGCCCGCGGCGCGGTCCGGAAGGGGTTAACGCCTTCCGCGCATTCGGACCCCCGACCCTTTCAAAAACCCGTCATAGTGCCGCATGATCAACTGGGATTCCACTTGCTGCACGGTGTCCATGGCCACACCGACGACAATGAGCAGCGAAGTCCCCCCAAAATAGAAATTGACGTTCAGTCCTCTCAAGATCAATTCCGGAGTGTGCGCGTCGAACCAGGCTCCCACCCAGGGGAGGTGATTGAGCCGGATCCCGGCGATCATGAACTCAGGAATCACCGCCACAAGGGCGAGATAGATGGCGCCCACAAATGTGATCCGGGTCAGAATCGTGTCGATGTAGTCCGCCGTGTTCTTCCCCGGGCGAATCCCCGGGACGAACCCGCCGTACTTTCTCATGTTGTCGGCCACTTCCGTCGGGTTAAAAATGATGGACACATAGAAATAAGTGAAAAAGATGATGGCCACGACATAAAGCAGGGTATACAACGGCTCCCCCCACTTGAGGGCGTCGGTCATCCCCCGCAGAAACCGGTTGTCTTTTGAGAACAGTCCAAACGTTGTGGGAAAACTCAATATTGAAGAGGCAAAAATGACCGGGATGACGCCTCCGGAATTGACCCGCAGCGGAAGGTGGGTGGACTGGCCTCCCATCATACGCCGTCCGATGACACGCTTGGCATACTGGACGGGGATTCTGCGCTGCCCCCGTTCCACAAATACGATGGCCGCCACAACCGCCAACATGACCACCAACAAGACGATCACGAACGGCACGGGCCAGCCCTGCTGCATCTTAGTCCAGATCTCCTGGATGGCACGCGGGAGGCCTGAAACAATGCCGGCAAAGATGATCAAGGACATCCCGTTGCCGATCCCCCGATCTGAAATCTGCTCCCCCAGCCACATGATGAAAATGGAACCTGCGGTCAGGGTCAGCGCCGTCATCAGGATGAAGTTCACGCCCGGGTTTAAGACGAACCCGACGCCGGCGCCCGTCGTTTGCTTTTGCAGGGTCAGGGCGATCCCAATCGACTGGAACAACGACAGGAACACGGTGAGGTAGCGAGTATACTGCGTGATTTTCCGGCGGCCCAGTTCGCCCTCCTTGGAGAGCTTTTCCAAATAGGGCCACACCACCGTCAAGAGCTGCAAGATGATCGACGCCGTAATGTAAGGCTGCACCCCCAGCGCGAACACGGTCAATCGGCGGAAGCTCCCGCCGGAGAACAGATCAAGGAATCCAAAAATAGTTCCCTGGTTGGATTGGAAGAACTGTTCCAGCAGATCGCCGTTGATACCCGGTGTCGGGATGTGTGCTCCGAGACGATAGATCGCCAGCAACCCCAGAGTAAACAACACCCGGTTGCGCAAATCGGGGATCTTGAAAATATTTCTCAACGACTCAATCACGCTTGATTCTCCTCACCCTGGATGATCATGGCACTTTTTTCTACGAGCTTTTTTGGGGTCGCTTGGGGTTGGGTGCGGCCAACAATTCCGCGGCCCCGCCTGCTCCCAGGATCTTGGCCTTGGCGGACTCACTGAACCGGTGCGCCACGACGGTCAACTTCCGCTTCAGGTCGCCATCTCCCAGAATTTTCACGCCATCCTTGAGGCTCTTCAGGACTCCCGACTCCACGAGACGCTCCGGGGTGATCCGCTCCCCGTCGTTGAACCGGTTCAGGGACTCCACGTTCACAATCACAATCTCTTTTCGGAAAATATTGGTGAACCCCCGCTTGGGGATGCGGCGATGGAGCGGCATTTGACCGCCTTCAAATCCCCGCTTGGAGCGATACCCCGACCGCGACTTCTGCCCTTTCTCGCCCCGTCCTGCAGTCCTGCCCAGTCCGGTACCCATGCCCCGACCGCGTCGTTTATCGGGATGCGTCGCACCCTTCGGAGGTCTCAGCGAACTCAAATCCATAATCATTCTCCTTTGGAGCTTACTCGCTCGGAGCCATCATTGGGGAATCCGAAATCCCCGGCCCATTCCCTATTCGACGATCTCAACGAGATGCGCGATCCTCCCGACCATGCCGCGAATCATGGGCGTGTCGGGCCGTGTAATAATTTCATGAAGCCGATGAAAACCCAATCCCTGAACGATCCGCTTCTGTTTTACCGGAGCGCCGATGGCGCTGCGCACCCACCGCAGACGGAGTTGGCGAGCAGACTCGGGCCGTTTCACAACGGCCCTGGCTGGAGCGGGTTTTGCCTCAGCAGGGGCTTCCACAGGCACCTCGGGAGTGGACGGGTGGGGAGAGGCCATAACCGCAGTCGCCTTCGGTGGTGTTTTGTGGGCAGGAGCCGCCGGCGCGCGCTCTTCAGTCTTTGTGACGACCGGCTTTTCCTTTGTCGCCGCGGTCTTCCGGATTGCTTTCTTTTCCGTGTTCTCAGTCCCCGCCTTTCCCGATTTCTTAGCAGGTTCCTTTTGGGTCGTCTTCTTTTCCATAAGGTTCATCCCAAGCGTGCGCTACCTTCATTGAGTTCAGTTTCAGCGGGCTGCTTACGTAATCCTAGAGATCCTCAATCGACTTGCCCCGCCACTCGGCGACTAGCGCGGCATCCTTCAACCGGGTCAACCCGTCAATGGTCGCTTTCACCACATTATGAGGATTGGTCGTCCCGAGAGATTTGGTCAGGATATTCTGAATCCCCGCCTTTTGAATCACGGCGCGAACGGCGCCGCCGGCGATCACTCCGGTCCCCTCAGGGGCAGGCTTGAGCAAAACGCGTCCGGCTCCGAAATGACCTACGATCTGATGAGGAATAGTGGTCCCTTTCAATCGAATTTTCACGATACGTTTCTTGGCCGCCTCAATTCCCTTCTTAATGGCGGCCGGGACTTCCTTCGCCTTTCCCGAACCATAACCCACGTGTCCCGCCTCATCGCCGACCACCACGAGGGCCGAAAAACTCAAATTTTTTCCACCCTTCACGACCTTCGTCACGCGGTTAATCGATACCACTTCATCTTTCAAGGACAGCGTGTTCGGATCAATACGTTCTTTAATCAAATTCCTCCTCCTTCCCGACAGCCGTCACACGGCCCGGTTTCCGCGTCGCGCGCAAGCGAAGATTAAAACTTCAACCCGGCAGTGCGGGCGGCTTCCGCCAGGGTCTTCACCCGACCATGGTAAATAAACCCGCCCCGGTCAAAAACCACGTTCTGCACGCCCTTTTCGATCGCGCGTTTCGCAACCAATTCCCCCACCAGCTTTGCCGCGGCCACATTCCCGCCACTCTTCAATTTTCCGTTGAGTTCCTTGTCCTTGCTCGAGGCCGCCGCCAGTGTGCGCCCGGTTTCGTCATCGATCACTTGCGCATAAATGTGATTCAGCGACCGGAAGACGGCAAGCCGGGGGCGCCCCGGCGTTCCCTGGAGTCGTTCGCGGATCCGCGAATGAATGCGCTTACGGGTTTCCATTCGATTGAGTTGGTGGTTCATGGAATTACTTGACTCCTGTCTTTCCCACTTTCTTCTTCAATCGTTCACCGACATATCGAATCCCCTTGTTCTTGTAAGGATCCGGAGGACGAAGCGCCCGGATGTCCGCAGCCACCTGTCCCACCTGTTGCTTGTCACACCCTGACACCGACAATCGGGTCTGCTTTTCAACCGAGATCGCGATTCCCTGGGGAATGGGAAAATCGATAGGGTGAGAAAACCCGAGATTAAACAACACGGATTTTGGCTTGAGATCCGCCTTATACCCGATCCCCACGATCTCCAGATCTTTCCGGAACCCGTTGGTCACCCCGTCGACCGAATTGGCCACCAGCTTCCGCATCAGCCCGTGCAGAGCGGCCTGGGACTTGGAGTCATTGGCGCGCAACGCCTTCAGCACACCCTCCTCCTGAACAAAGGTGATACCGCCCGGGAGCAGGGTGGTCAGCTTTCCTTTGGGACCCTGCACTTCCACGGCGTGCTCCTTGATCTGCACCTTGACATCTTTTGGAACCGGAATCGGCTTACGTCCAATGCGTGACATTGATGACTCCATCAGAGAAACTTAATCCCACGGCCCCCGCGACCGCTCAGCACCCAACCTGCTGCTCGGGGGTGCCTCCGAACCGAAACCCGCCATTACCAAACATTGCACAGGATCTCTCCGCCCACGCCCTCTCGACGGGCAGTCTTCCCGGTCATCACACCGCGCGAGGTGGTCAGAATATTGATCCCCAATCCCCCCAGGACCTTGGGGATCTTGTTTCGTTCCACAAAGACGCGGCAGCCCGGTTTGCTCACGCGTTCCAAATGCGAAATCACACCCTCTTTGGTGGGCGCGTAGCGGAGGTACACCCGGAGGATGAACTTACCACCCTCTTCGATGACCTTATAATTGCTCACGAACCCTTCCTCGCGAAGGATGCGCGCAATTTCCGCCTTCAGTCGAGATGCAGGGATGTCCACTTTTGAATGCTTGGCGCGAATTCCATTGCGAATTCGGGTCAACATATCTGCCACCGGATCGGTCATCACCATATCGTTTCGTACTCCGTATTGAAATCCTGCCTTGAGTTCTCGAAATGCTGCGAAGAGTTTGACTCTCCCGGTCTTTCCTGCCCGGCTTCCGGCCCC
>JBAVHJ010000120.1:0-6103 GCA_049685715.1 Terriglobia bacterium
GGATCGGGGTCACTCCAGAACTGCATTTTGGGAATCAAAAGAAAAGTGATTCTAAACGAACAAGGAGTCTGGTGTCCAGCAAAGTTCGAAGCCCGCGGTCCGGGAGGTCAATCCTCAGCTAGGGAGAGCGGAGCCCACTTCAATCTGAGGTCAGGGATGCTCGTGGGAGGGAGAACAACACCGCTTGACAGGTTGAATCCCAAGCATGTCAAACTCAAAAAAGAGGATCGATCATAAGTCGCGGATCCCGGGGCAGACGGGTCGCCTTAATCCAGGTGTAAAACCCCGCCAAAGGTTATTGGCTACGGAGGGAGAAAAAATCAGACTTCCTTGATGAAGGCTTGAGTCCAGATCTATTTCACCTGAGTTGGCTGCGAACAAAAATCCACTCGAAAGTCCGGCGGGTTGCTTCCGGGTTGTGCCCAGTGAAAATCGGGGTCGGAGAGGGGGGACGGCTAGAGAGACCCGCAGTTCTCCCGAGTGGAGATAGGAGACCAGGTCATCAGAAGGTGAACCAAGTCCACCTCGTAAAGTACAAGACGAAACCGGGCCCTGTTCAGGCGGGGTCGATTCGATGGAGCTCGGAATAAAGGGGAGCCAAAGTTTCAACGTGGCGGCTTTCGTGGGCAGTCTGTCCACCGCTTTATTGATGGCGCCATAAGCGCGCGTTACAGTTGAAATGGATCTCGAAACGATGTCCCCATGTTGAACCAAAAACCAGGTCCCCATTAAAAGTGGAAGCGTAACGCCAACGGTCAGCCGTTTCATTGCTCTTCACCTTCCCTGTGCTCTGTTCAATTCTCCAAGAGCTAATGTTCCCTTTTTAAGGCTTTAAGTGAATGGGAGTCATTCTTCATCCGCGTAAAGCATGGCCCCATCCTAAAGGGAGGCCGATTCATGAGTCCAGTCAAAGATTGTCAAAAATAAATTAAGAAAGTAACTTTTTGTATTCGAGGTCGAATCGGTTATCAAACTGCGGGGAGACCCGGTTCGCACTTCCCTAAGAATCCGGGAAACTTCGGATTAAAGTAAGGATCCAATCAAGAGAGATTTCCTTCTACTCCATTCGGAACTTCAGCTTTTCACCAAGGGCGAGGAACTCGGAAAGCCAGAGTTGGGCTTCTTCCTCATTCTGGTCAGCTTTGGTCCTCACCTCGGTCAAGAAACGCTGCATCGTTTCGTAATAAGTGTTTTGAATCGACCAGAGATTCACTTCAAAGGGCAAGGATCGGGCCAACTCAATCCCTGCATGAAGGGGTTGAAGAAGCGACACATCAAGGGGATTGGCCCGGAATTGATCTGTCGTTTTCTCGATCTTGATTCGAAGGGCGAACTCCAGGGTGGCTTCATCCAGGGTGATGCCCGCTCGCCTCGCCTCCTCCAGCAGGGCGTTGATGCGTTCCGGGTCGAGTCGGTCGGCCTCAAAGGCCTGTTGGAGATCGGTATTCAAGGTGAACTCCGCGGCCACCTGGAAGTGTTTCTGAGGCATGCCGAGGGCTGTTGCAAATCGCATCAGAGGGGCATAATTCGTATACACATGGCGATAAGCCGTCCCCGCCTCAGTCAGCGCTGATTCCAGGATCAACCTGAGAATTTTCCGCTGCTCATCGCGGAAAAGCAGTTTCAGCGTATTCACGCCTGACTCGAAATTCCTATCCACGATGCGATCGAGCTCGACGAAATCTCCTCGTTCGAACACCTCAGTGATTTCCTGGATAAGCGCCAGGTAGTCCTCTTCACCCTGGAATTCCCGGACCCCTCCGCTCACCAGATAATCGCCCTGGTGGAGGACTCCAAAACTCAACCGGGAAGACTCGTGGGTGATTTCTGAGGTGATAACGACCCGCCCCAGCGCCAGCTTCACTTTTCCTGTGGAGAGCAATTTGTAATCTTCCCGACGCACTTCATAACAGTAGGTCCGTGTCGTGGCTCCGTAGCTGTCAAACAAGGAGCTCACGGCATAATGAATCCCTACCTTGGAGAGATCAATCATTGCCGGCCGAACAAATCTCTCATAGACCGCCCTTCCGTCGCGGTGTTCACTCAGATTGCTCTTCGCCTCTTCAAGCTTACTGAGAAAACCGGATTCCAGGTTGTCTCCGAGGAAATCCTTCGCCAACTGAAGTGCGCGGGCTGCGTACTGGATCACCTGCACGGTTTCAATCCCGGACAATTCATCGAAGAACCAACCGCAGCTGGTGTACATGAGCATGGCGTGACGCTGGAGTTCCAGGAGTTTCAGCGCTTGGATCTTTTCCTCCCCGTTAAGGGGATGCCTCGCATGCGTGAGGAAAAAATCTTCAATGTTCTCAGGGGACCGGTCCAGGGTCACGCGGATGTAATCGTTGCGTGCCACCCAGGGGTTCTTGAAAAGCTGGCTCCCGGCTTGCTCGTATGTGGGAACCAGGGTATCTCGGAGCCAGTCCAACGTTTCCCGGAGGGGCGCGCGCCACTCTTGATGCCATTCCAGGCGCATTCCCGAATTGCAGCCACAGTTGGCCCGCCACCGCTCGACCCCGTGAACGCAGCTCCAGGAGCTGTTCTCGAAGACCTGGACCTCGTGCGTGGGAGGATGCTTTTCGAGAAATTCTCCGTAATTTGTCAAACGGGCCAGGTTGTTGGATTCAATGTAATCCAGGGCGTAGGCCAGCGCCATGTCTCCGTAGCGATGGTGATGTCCGTAGGTCTCACCATCAGTGGCGATGTGGACAATTTGCGGCCAGGTACGGGATTCGGCGAAGGCGTGAACTAAGCGGTCAGCCAGGTACTCCCCTTTGATGAGGACTCCTTCAAAAGCTACTGCCCTGGAAATCGGCCCGTCATAGAAAAAAATATCAATTTTCCTTCCCGAGCGGCAGGCGGCCCGGTAAGCCCGGGAGGGATCAATCTGCTCACTGCTTACATCGCCCCACGCGCGGCCCCGGCCGGCAAGCGGACGAATGCGGCGAGCCTGCGAAGGAGAGAGGATGGTGAAGCGGATGCCTTCTGCGGCCATGATGTCGAGGCTCTCCGAATCGACGGCAGCTTCGGGAAGCCACATCCCCTCCGGCATCCGGCCAAACCGGCGCTTGAAATCCTGGATGCCCCAGATAATTTGGGTGTATTTGTCCCGGCGGTTCGCCAGAGGGAGGATCATGTGATTGTAAGCTTGGGCAAGAGCGGATCCGTGACCCGAGTAAAGGCCCTGGCTCTCCTGATCGGCGGCGAGAATGGCCCGATACACTCCGGGGGCTTTCACTTCCAGCCAGGACAAGAGGGTGGGCCCAAAGTTGAAACTGATCCTCGGATAATTGCTGACAATTTTGAGGATGCGCCCTTCGCCATCCAAGATTCGAGAGGCCGTATTGGGGGCATAACACGAGGCGGTAATACGTTCGTTCCAGTCGTGGTACGGATAGGCAGAATCCTGCAGCTCGATCGCCTCAAGCCACGGGTTCTCCCGCGGCGGCTGGTAGAAATGGGCATGAATACAAATGAAGCGCTCCACGTGAGACATCTCCCTGGTCCGGGATTAAGAAGGGGCAAACGCATTGGACTTCAAGTTCGGGAGTGATCCCCAGCGCTCAAGGATCTTCCCTCGAACTTAAAAATCCTGCGACCGTTGGGCGCGCCCTCTTTTAAGCAGAGTGCCCCCACCCATCGCTTTCTTTTGGAGAGGGGCTGACGCCCCTCGGTTTCGATACTCTCAATCCCACTTGAAGTGAGAGGGAATCCCCATGCAAAACCGATCGCCCGGAGTGTGGGCGAGCGCTATTCAGCGGTATTCTTCAAAAAGATTGTCGCGAGGGCGGGAAGAGTCAGCCTGAGTGAAAAGGGGCGTCCATGCACTGAAACGGCTCTGGCCTCCAAGCCCCCCATGTTGCCCCAACCACCGCCCCCATACACGGTCGCATCACTGTTCAGAACTTCATTCCAGTAGCCTCCGCGCGGGACTCCGACCCGGTAATCCATTCTGGGCACCGGCGTAAAATTGCTGGCGATCACCATGGTGTCCTTGGTGGTTTGCCCTTTGCGTAACAGGGCGATGACACTATGCTGGCTATCGTTGCAGTCGATCCATTCAAAGCCGGAGGGGTCACAATCGAGTTCGTGGAGGGCGGGTTCCCGGGAGTAAAGTCGATTTAGATCTTCGACCCACTTCTGAAGTCCCGCATGGGGAGCGTATTGCAACAGGTGCCAGTCCAGGCTCTCATCATGGTTCCATTCACGCCATTGTCCCAGTTCTGCGCCCATGAACAGCAGTTTCTTCCCCGACTGGGCATACATGTAACCGAGCATCGCCCGCAAGTTTGCAAACTTCTGCCAGTCATCTCCAGGCATCCGACCCAACAGCGAGCCTTTGCCATGAACCGCCTCATCGTGGGAAAGGGGCAAGACGAAGTTCTCCATGAAGGCATAGAGCATCCTGAAGGTCAGATCGTTGTGATGATACTTGCGGTGGACTGGCTCCTTGGCGAAATATTCCAGGGTGTCGTGCATCCACCCCATATCCCATTTGAAACCGAACCCCAGGCCGCCCACATACACAGGCCGTGAGACCATCGGCCAGGAGGTGGATTCTTCAGCAAGAGTTTGTACGCCGGGATAACTCTTGTAGACCTCTTCGTTGAATCGGCGCAAGAAATCGATGGCGTCCAGATTCTCCCGACCTCCATACCTGTTTGGAATCCACTCCCCCTCTTTGCGTGAGTAGTCCAAATAAAGCATCGAGGCCACGGCATCCACTCGCAACCCATCCGCATGATACTTCTCCAACCAGAACAGACCGCTGCTCATCAGGAAGCTGCGGACTTCGTGGCGCCCGTAATTAAAGATGTAGGTTCCCCAGTCCGGATGGTAGCCGAGTCGCGAGTCCGCATGTTCGTAGAGATGAGTTCCGTCAAAGTAGGCCAGGCCATGTTCGTCAGAGGGGAAGTGCGAAGGGACCCAGTCCAGAAGGACTCCAATCCCGTTTTGATGCAGACAATCAATCAGGAACATGAAGTCCTGGGGTGTGCCGTACCGACTGGTCGGGGCGAAATAACCGGTTGTTTGGTACCCCCACGAACCATAAAACGGGTGTTCCATGATCGGCAGGAATTCGACATGGGTAAAGTTCATCCGCTTCACGTACTCGGCCAGCCGGGGCGCCAGCTCCCGGTAGGTCAAGGGGCGGCGGTCCTGGTCGGGAGCGCGCATCCATGAACCGAGATGAACTTCATAAATACTCATGGGTTCCCGCAGGAGATTCTTGTGTGGTCGGTCCTTCATCCAGGCACTGTCACCCCAAGCGTAATCCAGATTGGTGACAATCGATGCCGTCTTGGGTGGAACCTCGCAATGGAGGGCAAAGGGATCCGCTTTATCGACCCGGTAGCCATTGTGTCGCGAGACGACATGATACTTGTACGTCTCGCCGTACTTCACGCCCGGGATAAACGCTTCCCAAATCCCCGACTGCCCCCGCTCACAAAGGGCACGGCCGGTCTTATTCCAATGATTGAAATCGCCCATCACAAAGACTCGCTCCGCATCAGGGGCCCATACGGCAAAGTAACATCCCTCCACGCCATCGGCAGTTATGACATGGGCTCCGAGCTTTTCGTACAGTTGGGAGTGGGTTCCTTCGTTGAAGAGGTAGAGATCGTTATCGGTTAGTAAAGACAAAGGAGGGCGAGCGGATTGAGGGGGCCTTGCTGGCTTCTCAGTGGCAGAGTTCTTGCTCTTCAGTGGATTCATAAGCTCTTTACCTCTCCTTTGAGGATGCTCCCCTGGCCTGCAGGGCAGGGTTGCAGAAGAGGTCATTGAAACACGAGCCTGCGCCGGTTTGATTGATCGGGCCCGCCTGTTTCAACATCCTGCATTATTTCGCCCTGCTGCTAACGCCTCCCCCATAAATACGGTTCTCAATAATGCTGATTATGATACCACACCCGAGCACCGGTCCCCGCGACTCCGATACTTGAGGGGTGAGGAAGGGGAACACGCCTGCGTGGAATTTCGATCTTGGATCCGCGCGCGCTTGTCCCCGCTGTTCGAGAATTATTGTGTCGATTCAATGGTTCCGTGGATTCAATTCGACTAGTCAGGGCTCAACAATCGCAAACGCCCTGATGGGAAAAGT
>JBAVHJ010000121.1:0-3000 GCA_049685715.1 Terriglobia bacterium
GCCGCAGACGCCGCCGCATAGCGAACACAAGAAGCAGAACCACTCCTGCCCCACCTGCAAATCCCAGCCCCAACTGCCACTGGCTGGAGGATGGGGATCCACTGATCATGTAGGTCTGGTAGATGTACCGGACGATAACACCCACGACCACAATCAGGGCCACTCCCATTATGTGGACCATCGAGGAAGGTTTTTCCTGAGGATCCGTCATGGAATCGCTATCCCTCGCTCTCTACAAAGGATTCTCAAATAGAGTGACAATTGTTGTCCGTTGAAAATTGACTCGCTCGAGCTTTGGTAGCCGGGATCCCGTTCTTGGGGATCCCGGGCTCTTACCGACAGGTTGCAAATGCCCGCGACCTCCGCCGCGGCGGAAGCGGATCACACCAACCCGAGCAGACGAGTTGGAGTGTCAGTGTTATTAGCCACCATAATTATTCGTCCTCAATAGAGGACCCCAACACAGGTAGATCTGACCTCGCACAGATCTCACACTAAAAGGATTCAGCAAGAATCAGAGCTTAGTACGAGTTCAATGTCTTGACAAGCCAAACGCGGCAGGATTACACGGCATTTCCGGAAGAATTGACCATCCCTTCCATCGGGGCGGCCCATTGCTTGCCGCTCGCACAAGTCCGGGATCCGCCAAAAAGCCGGCGTATCCCGGCTACCAAACCGACCACTTCGTGGGAAAGGAGGTCAGACCCGCGCTTGCGGGCAACAGAGTCTCCTGCCATATTCGATGGGGTGATGAAGGTTCAGGCGCGGGCGGGTTCTCCCATTTCACTGGGCTGCAGGGCGGGTTGGGGAACAGGGACGGTGACGGGATCGATGTGCTGTGCATCGCGCCAGTTATCGAGCGTGGCCACCTGGTGGACACAGGCGACGGTACAGAACGGAGCACAGGCTTTCTTCGTGAAGTACTCGCGGCGAATATCCTCAAAGCTATATTGCTCGAGTGGAATGGCGGGATACCCGCGTTGCTGTGAACAATAATGTACCAATCCGTCTTCACAGATGTAGAGGTAGCGCGCCCCCGCGCGGCACCGCCACTCATTCGGCTTTCCCAGGGCGAGGTTATCCTGAAACTTGTGGATCCTGGCATAGCTTTTCTTGCCGAGGAGTTTCATGGCGCGGTGAATTCTCTGTTCAAGCTCGTTGAGCGGTTTCAAAGTGCCGTGTCCATCATGAATCACACCCAGGGAAGTCGTGAACCCGAGCTCCACAGCGCGGCGCGCCACCACGAGCGCATCCTCCGGGTTCGCAATGCCTCCGCCAATCACCGAATTGATGTTGACGCCAAACTCGGCATGGCGTTGAAGATTGACCAGTTTTGAGTCCAGGACTTTCAGGCTCTTCTTCGAAACCTCGTCCGGATTCACATTGTCGATGGAGACCTGAAGAAACTCCAGCCCGGCTCTGTTCAGAGACCCAATGCGCTCGGGTGTCATCAGGTAGCAGTTGCTGATCAATCCCGCAATCATGCCGTGGCTCCGGATGCGCCGGATAATGTCCTCCAGGTGAGGATGGAGCAAGGGCTCCCCGCCACTGATGGTAATAACTTTCGTACCCAGCGCGGCCAACTTGTCAACACGCTTGTACATTTCATTCAGGGGGACGGGTTGCGAAGAATTGTCGTACTCGTTGCAGTAAGCACAAGCGAGATTGCAACGTCGCATCGGGATGAGATGAGCCAGGAGGGGGTACTGCGTGAAAAAGAGGCGGCTCAAGAGTACCCGAGTGACATGAAAATGGCGTTGGGCTTGCTTCAGTTTCTTCCGAATCCTCATCGGTTAATTGCAACAGACTCTTTTTAATTGGGATAACAGCACGGGAAGGATACTTCACAACCGTGATTATTTGAACCTTCCGCCAGAGAACTGACCGTTTGCGGGATTCATTGAGCCATTTTCAGGCCTGAATGGCCCAGCAGCTGAAAAAAGCAAATTCCAAAATCCAAACTCCAAATAAAACCCAAATACCAAAATCCAAACAGAATCCAAATCTGCGGCACCCGGCTTTTTGCGGGACGAGGGTGGGGTACCCACGCGAAGAACGCCTGAGCCCAGCTCGCGGGGCGACAGAAGCAGACTACACCTCTGTCACAATTTTAATTGTGTTCGTATTAGAGTTAAATTCAATCCCTTAAAAAAACGTGGCCCCGTCTCACTTCACCACATGGAATTCCGTTTGGCGCTTGAGGATCCAGGAAACCTTCCCCGCAGAATCAACCGCGGCATCATCCTCCAAGGCCACCGTCAATTCCTGGCCCTTCCATTCGGGCACCGCTGTCTTCGATGCAAGTTCGATAGAAAACCATGAGGAGGCCAGAACCGGCACATCGCCTCTTCCGGGGACTCCCTGCTGCCGGTCCCACAGACCAATCAACGGGCCTGCCCCATGTCCGTGATCCCCGATGGGATGCGAATAAACACTTCCCTCAATGCCGGCGGCCTTCATGGCGGCCAGGGTATCCGCCAGCACTTCGTTTCCACTCCGGCCCGGCCTGATGCGCTCGAGGAGCAGATCCTGCAGGTGGTTCGTGTTTCGGAGCGCCCGCTTGAGGCCCTCGGGAACATCCTTTTCCCCCGGCTGCAGGACATACCCCATGTGCTGGCTGTCGGTGTTCAATCCCATGGCGGTGATCCCGAAGTCACTATGCAAAACATCACCGCGCTCAATCACCGCATCCTCTTTTTCGGAAAGGATTGATTTCGCGTCCTGCCCGGGACGCTGGACATCCACCGTCGGATGGAACCACGTGCCCAGGCCCATATCGCTGACCTGCTGCCGCAACCACCAGACGACGTCGGTGGTGGTGGTTTTCCCCGGCGTGATGACTTCATTGGAAAAAGCTCGCTCCATCAATGTATGCGCAATCTCCATCATGTGACGATACGTCGGCAGCATCTCAGGAAGGCGAACGTCCAGATAATCGAGCGGGAGTCGTTCGGCTCGAACCACCCGCGCCATCCACTGGGGACCCAGGGCGTCTGAGAG
>JBAVHJ010000122.1:0-10469 GCA_049685715.1 Terriglobia bacterium
GAGGTCCGGATCCGGTGTCCGGCAGTAACGAATTAAGTCGCCTGGATCCGAGTGCAGCAGCAAAGCAATCCTATCCGCGCCCATGATGGTTGAATTGAGTGAAAGAGAAATGGCACACAAGCGAATCCTCATCCTGACCCTCTCGTTCGGCACCGGCCACGTGGTGGCTTCAGCGACCATCTCTCAGGCGATCCAGGAGATCGATCGAACTGCCGAGGTCCGGACGATCGACTGCATTCAGCTCGGCTCCTGGTGGTTCCGGGCCACTTACGTCTGGTCGTACTGGATGATGATTCGGTTTGTACCTTCCCTGTGGGCCCGCTTGTTTAAAGCCAGGCAAACTCAGAGGCATCGGCAAACAGCGCCGGACTGGTTCTTCCGCCTGGCTTGCCGTCGGGTTTTCCGCGAAATCAGGGAGTGGCGACCTGATGTCCTTGTGGCAACCGAAGTGGGGGCTTGTGAAATCGCTTCGCTGGCCAAGCGCGCCCATTCAGTGCCCGCACGGCTCCTCGCGGTGGCCACAGACCATGAATCCGAGCCTGTCTGGTTAAAAAAGGAAGTCGACCACTATTTTGTCCCGACCCCTCGAGTTGCTGAGCAGCTGCACGGGTGGGGCGCAGATCGACAAAGGATCTCCGTGAGTGGAATTCCGGTGCACCCCAAGTTTTTTAGCCGACCGCCATCCCGCACGACCAAGATGAAATTGGGTTTTCATGAGGATCGGCCCCTCGTGCTCATCATGGGGGGAGGCATGGGGCCTCTGCGAATGGATCAGATCGTCCGCCAGCTTTCAACATTGCCTCAACCCCTGTCCCTTGTGGCCGTCACAGGGCTCAACGCCGGATTGCAAAAGCGGTTGGAACGATTGAGACTCCAGATGCCTCCCGACAAGCCGCTCACCGTCTGTGGATGGGTTGAGAATGTGGAGGAATGGATGGGGGCTGCGGATGTGCTGGTCACGAAACCCGGCGGGATCACCCTGACGGAAGCGTCCTCGGCGGGTGTGCCCATGGTTTGTGTGAATCCCCTTCCCGGCCCGGAGCAAGTACACTGCCGGCTGATCGAGCGGGAAAAACTGGGGGTCTTGGCCCGCAGCATAGAGGAAGTCGCTGCGAAAGTGGCGGAGATCATCAATGCCGGCAGACCAGGAACGAGTCGGCCTATTCCGGAATGGTTAAGGCGCGACGCCGCGGAACAGATCGCCCTGAGCGCCCTCGAGGATACCTTTCCGCCTCACGATGCGGAAGGAAATGTGTTTGAGGCTCAACTCGCAGGCCGGGACGCCGGACAACCGAAGAAGGACCCGATGTTGGTGGAGTCATTTGAAACGGAGTAATCATCCCGATGAAACCTATTGTCTTTTGTGATTTTGATGGAACGATCACCCTCGAAGATACGACGGACCTGATTCTACAATCGTTTGCGGATCCTGCCTGGAAGCAAGTGGAGGAGCGATGGCTGGCGGGGGAAATCGGCTCCCGCGAGTGTCTCCGGGAGCAGATGTCACTGGTTCGCGCCAGCGAGGAGGAACTCGGAAGACTGGTGGACGGCGTTCCCGTGGACCCCTATTTTCTCGAATTTGCCGGAGCATGTGTCAGCCGCGGATTCCCGTTTCACATTCTCAGTGACGGATTTGATTGGGTCATTCGCCGGACCTTGGCACGTCCTGAATTGAACGGGAACGGAATCATCCGGAGTTTTCGAATCGCTGCCAGCCGGCTCGACATTCGTGAGCGCTTCATGATTACCACCTTCCCGCACGGATCCGTCCACTGCACCCATGGCTGTGCCACCTGCAAACCGCAAATCATCCGGAACGAAGTCCGCGACCATTCGCCGGTCATCTTTATTGGCGATGGGACCTCGGATCATCACGCGGTATCCTGTGCCGATATAGTGTTCGCCCGAAAGTCAAAATCGCTGTGCAGGTTTTGTTCAGATCGAAAAATCCCCCATGTTCCGTTTGAGGATTTTAAGACCATTCAACAGGAGTTATGGCAAAAACTCTTGGCGCTGGAAGCTGAAGAAAGCGGCGCCTCCAAGCCGCTCATTCTCTCTTATGAAACGGAGTCCTAACCTGTGACGACAGAATCTCTCCCCCAGAATCGGCAGGCGCATGAGCAGGAGCTTTTGGACCTCGAACGCCAATACTGCTCCTTCGGGGATACCGTCCATTATCTGGAGCCTCCCAAGGTATTTGTGCGCAGCGACGGCTGTTTTCTCTACGATGCCGAAGGCACCCCCTACATGGATTTGCAGATGTGGTATTCCGCTGCGAGTTTCGGGTACGGAAACCCGCGTCTGAACGCAGCCCTCAAACGGCAGCTGGATCAACTCCCTCAGTTGGCCTGTCAGTATCTGCATGAAGAGAAAGTGGAACTGGCCGCCAAAATTGCCATGAAGTGCGAGCAGGCCTTTGGGATCAAGGGCCGTGTCCAATTCAACGTCGGGGGATCCCAGGCCATCGAAGACTCTCTCAAGATCGTTCGCAATGCGACAAAGAAGAATTTGATGTTCGCCTTCATGGGCGGCTACCACGGACGCACGCTGGGCGCGACCGCCCTGACCTCCAGTTACCGCTACCGCCGTCGATACGGGCATTTCTCGGAGCGGGCGCAGTTCATCCCCTTTCCCTATTGCTACCGTTGCTTCTACGGATTGAAGCGGGAGAGCTGTGAACTGTACTGCTTCAACCAGTTTGAAAAACTGTTCGAAACCGAGTACTACGGCGTCTGGGATTCGAAGGCGAAGGAATGCGAGTACGGGGCGTTCTACATTGAGGCCCTGCAGGGGACCGGCGGCTATGCCGTTCCTCCGAAAGAGTACTTCCAGCAGCTCGAGCGGGTCTGTCGAGAACGGAAGATCCTCATCGTGGACGACGAGATCCAGATGGGGTTTTATCGAACCGGCAAGTTCTGGGCGATTGAAAACCTGGGAATCACACCCGACATCATCGTCTTCGGAAAAGCACTGACCAACGGTTTGAATCCGCTCTCGGGCATCTGGGCACGGGAGGAATTGATTTCGCCTGAACTGTTTCCTCCCGGTTCGACTCACTCCACCTTTTCATCCAACCCCCTGGGGACTGCGGTGGCGCTTGAGGCGCTGAAGATGATGGAGGAAACGGACTACGAAAAGCTGACCCTGGAGAAGGGAGCCCGCCTCCTCGAAGGTCTGCGGGCCATCCAGCGCAGGCACCGGGACGTTATCGGTGAAGTCAACGGTATGGGTATGGCGCTGCGCATGGAAATCACCCGACCCGACGGCATGACTCCTGACCGTGCCCTGTGCGACAAAATCTTCTCGGAAGGGCTTCAGGGTCATCTGGAACACCAGGGCAGGAAGTATGGTCTGGTGCTGGATGTGGGCGGCTATTACAAGAATGTTTTCACGATCGCCCCGAGTTTCACCATGTCGGATGAGGAGATCCCGCTCGCCCTGGCGCTGTTCGACCAGTTGATCGACCGTTGCAAGAAGATGTAAATTTCCTGTGCGAGTACCACCACGGACCGCAAGGGACCCAAAGAGGACGCAGAGAACATAAAACAGCTTGTGGCCACAACCCGGTCGGACTCGTACCCGACCATGAGTTCCATAATTTCTTTGTTTGAAGCCAGGAAATTGCCAGGTGGCCGCTCCGAGTTCCAATTCTTTGTAAACAGACTGGCCTTCTTTGTGTCCCTTGCGGTTTTTCTTGGCTGCTCAACCGATTTAAGAAGCTGTTGAATTCATAAAGGAGAACCACAGGTTCATCATGCCCCGTCTGACACTCGCCGAAATTCAGCAGTTACTCCCGCACCGGTCTCCTTTCCTTTTCGTCGATGAAATCGAGGACTACGAGCTGGGGGTTCGTATTATCGGGCGGAAGAGATTTTCAACCGACGATTTTTTTCTCCAGACCGGGTCCGGGTTTGTGCCGGAAACCCTGTTGATTGAAACGGCTGCCCAGGTGGGTGCTCTGTTAATCCTGAAAGATCCGGCCTACAGCGACAAGATTCCTTACTTTATGTCGGTCGAAGGGATGACGTTTCATCGCCGCATCCGTGTGGGTGAAACCGTTCGCGTCGTCGGAACGATCGAAAAGATGCGTGGTATATTTGGCATTCTGAGCGGGCAAGCATGGATCGGTGAGGAGCATGTTGCAGAAGGGATCATGCGGGTGGCGCTCACCGATCTCTCCGCAGCTGCGGCAGACAACTCCCGGACATGAAACTGATTTCCACGGTTTTCGACGTTGACCCACCAGGCAAGCCAGTCCGGGCCTTGTCATACGGTGCCGGGCTCCTGGTGCTTGCATCCCTCCTCCTGGCAGCGGGTGTCTCGCCCCTCAGTGGGGCGCAATCGTTACCTCCCGGCACTCTCCCTCCATTGGATCCACCCTCCCCTGCGTCTTGCGGCTCAAGCCTGAAGCTGTATGACTCTCCCTTCTTCAAGATCTGCTATCCCAGGCGATGGCACGTCATCCGCGGCTATGGGGTGAACTATGCCTGGTGGGTATTTTCAAAGCGCAAGCGGGGAGAGCGGTTCGATATTCCCTATATTCGCGTGATCATTGCAAAAGGAATTGCGGAGCCGCACCTTGCAACCCAGAATGATTCCAGAGTCCTGGGGGAGCGGACCTATGTCAAGTCCACCAACGAATTCAAAGAAGTCGCCGGGAAAAAACTGAATGGCCGATACTGGCGGGAGATTGCCGTCGGGCCTGAATTTGACATCCTCGCTTGGTATGAGCAGATCAAAATGAAAAACCTGAAGCAATTCGACCAGGCCCTGGATTCGTTCTGGGTTCCTCCTCCGCCCAGGGTTCGACCGAAGCCGGAGAAGTAGGTGCCGGGTGCCAGGTGTCGGGTGTCAGGGAGCCGATGAAAGTTGTCAGTTCTCAGTTGCCAGTTGTCAATGTCTGCCATAAGAGTCCCCACAGTCGATTATGATGATTGAGTTATGGCATCTGGCTTCCTACTTCTGACATCTGCATACCGACTTCTGACTTCCGAATTCTTGCATCTGGCCTCTGGTTATTTCCACTGTCAACTGAAAACTGGCAACTAAGAACTTCTTTCCTGACACCCGACACCTGGCACCCGGCACCTATGCTAAAATAGCAGCTTCACTTATGTTCGAATCCATCACCATCCGGGATCTCGTTATCCAGCCCGCGCTCTACCTGGCCCCAATGTCCGGGGTGACCGACACCGTTTTCCGTCGGCTCATCCGGCGGGTGGGAGGCTGCGGAATGGTCGTCTCGGAATTCACTTCCAGCGAAGGGCTTTCACGTCAGGCGCACCGGTCTTTGGGACAACTGGAGTTTAGTCACGAGGAACATCCGATTGTCGGTCAGATTTTTGGAGCGAATCCTGACCGCCTCGCCGAAGCCACTGAGATTGTCGATGAGCTCGGCTACGATGTCGTGGACCTCAATCTGGGCTGTCCTGCCAAGAAGGTCATCAAGTGCGGCGGTTCCGGACTGCTGCGCGACCTGCCGTTGCTCGAGACCATCCTGAAGCGCATGCGAGCCGCAACTAAGAAGCCGTTCACCATTAAGATCCGCGCCGGATGGGACGAGAGGGAGATCGTCGCTTGCGACGTTGCGCGCATGGCGGAAGCGAATGGAGTCGAAGCGATTGTGGTCCATCCCCGGACCCGTCTGCAGGGTTACAGCGGGAGCGCCAATTGGGACATCATTCGCGACGTGAAACAGGCGGTGAGGATTCCGGTTATCGGGAATGGCGACGTTCGCGTTGTCGAGGACGCCGTGAGGCTTAAGCAGCACACCGGATGTGACGCCGTCATGATCGGACGGGGCGTCATGTCGAACCCATGGTTGTTTCGCCAGATCTTGGAATTCGATGCGGGCCGTCCCATATCGGAAGTGACCATGGCCGATCGGCATCAGTTGATTAAGGATTATTTTCAGCTGCTGGTTGAAGAGCGGCCGCATGGTGCGATCGGCAAGATGAAACAATTTGCCTGTCACATCACGACCTCGATTCCGCATGGGAAGGAATTGCGAGAAGCCATTCACCATTCCCAAACCACCCGGGAAATTCTGGAACGCGTGGACCGGTTTTTTGGGAGAGATGACGAAATGGCAAGACACGAGGCGGTCCATTTTGGGGTGGACGCATCCGGATCCCAGCCGGTTTGAGCTTCCATCAAATTCTGGGCTCGGATGCAGCGGATGAAAGAGACCCATCCAGCCTGTTGCTATGGGTCTTGCCTGATCCGAGGGGCGAGACACAAATCAGGGAGAGGTATCCCGGCTGGGTGCCTCCCTTACCCGCCTTACCTTCTTTTGGCTTCGCCCACAAATCTCTTGAAGATCGCCTGGGAGAGGGGATCCCGCTCAAAGCCTTTCTCGGGGTGCCATTGCGTGCCCAGGACGAAGTGTCGATCCGATTTGAGTTCCACCCCTTCTATAATTCCATCCGGAGCCCGTGCGGTGATCGTCAGATCGCGCGCCAGTCTATCAATGGCCTGATGGTGAGAGCTGTTCACCCGGACGCTTTTCTTTTTTCCAGCCAATTCGGACAAGAGCGAATTGTGTTCCACGGAGATGGGGTGGGCACAGAAATTTTCAGGGTTGTTCTTCGTCGGCTTCGCTTTCGAGAGCGAATGATCAATGGGATGGGGCCACTGGCTGGGAATGTCCTGGATGAGGGTTCCGCCTAGAAAAACATTAAGAGACTGGATCCCAAAGCAAATGGCGAGGACTGGGATGCGCCGTCGGAAGGCCTCTTCAAGAAGGAGGAAATCGGTTTCATCCCGAACGGAGTGAATCTCGTCGCATTGAGGGTGTTTGCGCGCTCCGTACCGGCGGGGATCGACGTCGCTTCCGCTGCCCGATAAGAGGAGGGCGTCGAAGGTGTCCACTAAACTGTGGATGAAGCTTCTTTCCGGGATCAGTGGCACCAGCGCCGGGGCGCCACCCGCCGCTTCAATCGCCTCGCTGTAGTTCGTCTGCAGATAGAACTTTTGTTGGGCCGGCTCCAGGCGCATCGAAATGCCGACGAGAGGACGCTCCTTTGGAAGTCTCCTTGATTTATTCATTGGGACGATTCCACCCGATTCATACGTTTTCACTCCCCCTTGAGAATAATCCCCCGAACCTGCAACCATCAAGTCATCTCTCGGCGGCACCTTCCGAGGTACCCGGGATTTCGGAACTCTTATATAAATCACCCTTTTGGCTTGACGAAGTCTTGCACGATGACGTCACGGGTCAGCCGGGCCAACTCTTCAATGTTCTTGGCCGTGTAAGGCGACACGTCAATGGGATCATGAATGATCATTTCCACACGGCCGGGGTGTAGATGCCAGGAGTCCTTCCTCAGGACGGCCCGCGTCCCGTTGAGGGTGATGGGAATGATGGAAACGCCGGAGCGGGTAGCCAGGAGAAAGCTCCCGCCCTTGAATTCATGAATGTCCCCATCGATGGAGCGTGTTCCTTCAGGAAAAACAATCAATGAAGTCCCCGACTTGACCCGCTCGGCAGCCTCGTAGAGACTCTTGAGCCCTGACTTCGAGCTGGAACGGTCAATCGGGATGTGTCCGGATCGTTTCAAGTGCCAGCCCAGAAAGGGGACTGAAAACAGCGACATCTTCGCCATAATACGAAAATTCACCGGCAGGTTTGCAAACAGCGTTGGAATATCAATGTAGCTCTGGTGATTGGCCACATAGAGGTAGGTTTTCGACCGGTCGATCTTTTCAAGCCCTCGAACACGAACACGGGCCAGCACGGACCACAGGAGAAGTTGGGCCCAGATCCGGGCACACCCGTGCTGCAGTCGGCCGGAACGGTCCAGCAAGGACGCAAGCAGCGACAGCGTTCCCATGAGAATGGTGTTCAGATAGATGAGCGGAATAGTGATGATCAGAGAGCGGAGGTAGCTGAGCGCATTATAGGTCTTCTTGAACATGGGCAAGGACGACGTGGCGCGCGGGGCCAATGGAGCCACTGGATTCTATCGGAGGTCGGCGAGAAAGGCAATTTGCAGTCGAATGTGAGATTTGATAAAGTTCAAAGATACCATGATCGACAACAAGTCTATTGCAAAGATCTTCTATGAGATTGGCGATTTGCTCGAAATCAAGGGGGACAACCCGTTCCGGATCCGTTCCTACCGCAACGCCGCGACGATCATTGAGACTTATGGGGAGAGCTTCGAGAAGCTGGTTCGGGAAGGAAGCATGGATTTGCAGTCCATCTCCGGGATCGGAGAGGCCATCAGCGGAAAAATCAAAGAAATTGTCGAGACGGGCGACTGTAAGGCCCACCGCGATTTGTTGAAGGAAATTCCTCCCACCCTGCTGGAGATCATGCAGCTTCAAGGAATCGGTCCCAAGACCACGGCGATGCTGTGGAAGAAGAAGGGCGTGACCACGGTGGAGGAAGTGGAACAGCTGGCGGCTGGAGGAAAACTGCAAGGCCTTCCGGGCCTGGGTGAGAAGAGCGAACAGAAGATCCTGCAGTCCATTCAAAACCGCAAGAAGGTGTCGGGCCGGCATCTGTTGGGGGACGCAGAACAGGCTGCCCATCAGATTCTCGATTATTTACGAGCCTCGGCGCCTGAAAAGTCGGTCCGAGCAAGAACGGGGCGCCCGAAGACAGCTTCTTTCCTGGCCGTCGCGGCGGGCTCTCTCCGTCGCGGGAGGGAAACCATCGGCGATGTGGACATCCTGGTCACCGGAAAGAACTGTGGGACGGTCATCGATCGGTTCACGCAATTTCCCGAAGTCGAAGCCGTGCTGGCTCATGGTGACACCAAGGGTTCGATCCAACTGAAGAACGGATTGCAGATCGATTTGCGCGTTGTGGAGGAGAAGTCCTTTGGCGCGGCCCTCCAGTATTTTACCGGGTCCAAGGAACACAGTGTCTCGCTCCGTTCTCGTGCTCAGAAAATGGGATATACCATCAACGAGTACGGTCTATACAGGGTCGACAAGAAGGGAGAGAAAGAAGATTGGGTGGCCGGGCATACAGAAGAGGAAATTTATGAGAGGCTCAAATTACAGTTCATCCCACCGGAACTCCGGGAAAATCGGGGGGAGATCGAAGCGGCCGAAAAGCACGAACTGCCGTCGCTGATCGAACAGAAGAATATCCGGGGCGACCTCCATATGCATACGACCGAAACGGATGGTCATGCGACCCTTCGAGAGATGGTGGAGGCGGCGCAAGCCCGCGGTCTGGAATATATTGCCATCACTGACCATACCCAATCGACCCGTGTCGCGAACGGGATGGATGAAAAAAGGCTTGAAAAACAGATTCAATCGATCGAGAAGCTGAAGCGCAACTTGAAAGGCTTCACCCTTCTCAAGGGGACGGAGTGTGACATTCTGGCCGACGGCACCCTCGACCTTTCCGATACGATCCTCGAACAGCTTGACCTCGTGGTTGTGTCCATTCACTCCCATTTCAACCAATCCTCACAGGAAATTATGGACCGGCTGGAGCGGGCGTTTTCCAATCGTCATGTGAAGATTTTCGCACATCCGACCGGGCGCATGCTGTTTCACCGCCCTGCCTATGCCATCGATATGGAAAAACTGTTCGCCCTCGCCAGGAAACATAAGGTCTGCCTCGAGTTGAATTCCCAGCCGGAGCGGCTGGATCTCAATGATGTGCATTTGCGAATGGCCCGGGACAAGGGTGTGCCCATCGTGATCTCGACGGATTCACACCACACCTCCCACCTGGATTATTTGAAGTATGGAATCCTGACTGCCCGGCGCGGCTGGCTGGAGCCTCGCCATGTGGTCAACACCCTGCCGGTCAAACAATTTCTTAAGACCATCGCAAGGAACTAAGGTTCAAGGGTTCGTGTCCCTTATCTTCAAATCTAACCACCAAGGGCGAAAAGAAAGCCCGTACGAGGCAAGCAAGGAGTGGATTAATACGGGTCTTGATGTTCAGTCCTTAGGATCCCATCTATGCTTTACGACGTTTGAATCAGGATTCTTCAAGCAGCCTGTTCCTTTAATTTCTGCAATCGAATCGCAAAATCAATGCATCTAAAAAGTATGCGCCCTCTTATTTCAAGAAAAATGCATTCCCCTCAGGGTCCGCTCCTCGTATTCCTGGCCCTGACCGTAGTGGGGTTTTTCCTTGGCTCCGAAGTGGTTCAGGCCCAGGAGCCATCCAAGGAGGAACCGGAGGTGCAGGACGATTCCTTCGACCCCGTTCGGGCTTATAACGACATGAAGATCGGAGACTATTATTTCAAGAAAGGGCGCTACGACGCGGCGATTGCACGATACGAGGACGCGGCCCGGCACAAACCCGGCTATGCCATCCCTTATCTAAGAATCGCCAAAGCCCGCGAAAAAAAACACGACACCAAAGGGGCCATCGAGGCGTATAAGAAATACCTGGAAATCCTGCCCAAGGGGAGTGATGCTCCCGACGCGAGAAAACAGATAGAAAAACTGGAGCGGGAAAAGGGGAGTTGAGGACAGGTGTCGGG
>JBAVHJ010000123.1:0-5921 GCA_049685715.1 Terriglobia bacterium
GCTCGGTGGGATTCAGGTAGATGAGTTTCTCACCACCGAGGACATCATTGATCGGTTTGGCCAGGTAGTTATAGATCGGCTCCCAGTAAGTCCAGCAGACAAAGAAAGCCACGACAAAACCCACCGCAGAGTACAAGATGCGCCGACGCAGCTCCTCGAGGTGGTCAAAAAAAGACATCTTGGATTCGGACGTCTCGCTGGGCTCTTGTTCGTCGGTCATCCGTGATTAGGTGTGCTGCCTTCAGTGGGAGTTGGGATTTCTGGAGCTGGAACAGGCTCAGCCTTGATTTCTGTCTTTACCTCGGGCTTGTTCTCAGGTTTGTTTTCGAGAACACCTTCGAGGAGTTTGGCGGGTTCACCAAAGGCATCCTTGGCGGAAGTCTGAACGGAGCTGATTTCCTCTTCCAGTGAACTCTTCAGGTCATTGGAGGCTTTTTTAAACTCGGCGAGTCCCCTCCCGAGCGTCTTACCTAACTCCGGCAACTTCTTGGGGCCGAAAATGAGCAGCGCCAGGACGAAGATAAAAATCAGTTCGGGCATTCCGAGATTCATAAATCACCCCGCAAAACCGCCCCGTTGAACTGTGGCGACTTGCGCGCAAATCCCGCTGATGATATTTCAAGCTTGCATTGAAGTCAAGAGAACAGCGATCAGCGAACAGCTTTCAGCCATCAGCTTCCAGTGGTCGGCTCTTCGATTATTGTAATTCGTTCTTCTTGAGTTCATATAGATTCGGCCACGGTTGCATCGTCAGTATCCTTTCTGAGGTACTTCCTTAGATCACTGGCACCTCACAGACCGCTGTCGCCTGAGAGCTGATGGCTGAAAGCTGATAGCTGACCGCTGATGGCTGTTCGCTGATTCCTGCCCGCTTCCCCCCCAACACATTCATATCCGAATGCGAACCCTCTGTGTTATACTTCCCCTGATTTCGCTCAAGGAGATTGACTGCATGAGACTTGCACGTCGCGGGTGGGTTTTGGTCCTGGTAATCGCCGCCTGTTCCCTGGTAGGAGGGACGCTCGGCAAATACGCACTGGCCACATCGGCTGGTTCCACAGAGGACTTGGACGGAGTCAACAAGACCTTTTCTCAGGTGCTTGATCTTGTCGAGACGAATTACGCCGAAAAGGTCGACCCCCAAAAATCTGTCTATAGCGCCATCAATGGCATGCTGCGAACACTCGATCCTCATTCCACTTTCTTCGATGCCAAGGCCTTCAGCGCTCTGCGCGAAGAGCAGACGGGCAAATACTACGGCGTCGGGATGACAGTCGCTTCACGTAACGGAAAGGTTGTCGTGGTGGCGCCTTTCGTCGGGTCGCCCGCTTACCGTGCGGGGATCAGGCCGGGTGATGTCATTGCGCGGGTCAACGACAAGTCCACCGACAACATGTCCACCAGCGAGGTGGCAAGCCTGCTCAAGGGTCCCAAGGGCACGATGGTCAGGGTGACGGTCGTGCGCGAAGGCGCCAAGGAACCGTTTGAATTCACAATTACTCGGGATGAGATTCCTCGGCGCAGCATCGATTTTGCGTATCGCCTGGAAGGCGGCGTCGGCTACATCCGGCTTAATAATTTCAATGAGACAACCGACAAGGAACTGAGCGAAAAACTGCAGGCCATTGGCGAAGATACTCTGAAGGGGCTCATACTGGACCTCCGCGACAATCCCGGAGGACTGTTGAATGAAGGAGTTCGGGTGGCGGACGCTTTTCTCAACAAGGGCCAGCTGATTGTTTATACCAAGGGTCGCAACCACCCCGAGCAGAGGTTCACGGCTCCCCACGGGAATGGGGGCCACAAGTATCCCCTGGTGGTCCTGATCAACTCAGGGAGCGCCAGCGCGGCAGAGATCGTCGCGGGCGCGATTCAGGATCATGATCGCGGTTTGATTGTCGGCGAAACGAGCTTTGGCAAGGGACTCGTTCAAACGGTCTATCCTCTTGATGACCACACGGGACTGGCCTTGACGGTGGCGAAGTGGTATACGCCCAGCGGACGCCTCATCCAGCGCGATTACCAGCATCAGTCATTCTTTGATTATTTCTATGGGAAAAAGGATGACCAGAATCAACCCACCATGATCAAGCTCACTGACAGTGGCCGCGAGATGTTTGGAGGAGGCGGCATCACGCCTGATGTGAAGGTCCCCTCGCCTGTCGTCAATGCTTTCCAAACCCTGCTTCTCCAACGATATGTCTTCTTTAACTATGCCAGTCGTTACCTCGCTGAACACGAGAAGATTGGTAAGGACTTTGAGGTAAACGAGTTGGTATTGAACGACTTCAGAAAGTTTCTGGACTCCGAGAAGATCCGGTTCCATGAGGCGGACATTCAGGACAACCTCGATTTCATTAAACGGACAATCAAATACCAATTGTTCCTGTCCCAGTTCGGCCAGGTCGAGGCCTATCGCACGACTTTGGACTCGGATGAACAGGTCCAGAAAGCCATTGGGGTGATGCCCGAGGCAAGGTCGTTGGCGGAGAGCGCACGACGGGCCATTGCGGAGCGAACCGCAAAATAATCCCTCCGTATAATTCCATCAAATGATTCTTGGCAATCTAAGAGCGCTCCTATCCGCAGCAGCGGAGGGGAGTGTTTACTGACTGATCTTGAAGAAGGAGGCCCATGTTCGAACGCCCTTGGTTCACGGTGCTGTTTTCTTTGCTTCTCCTGGTCTTCTCCCCCTCCCTCCATCCCCTCAGGGCACAATCAGAATTCGACCCAAAGGTCCCGACACCAAAATCGGTCATTGGGCACGAGGCCGGCGAACAATTCACTCACTTTTTCCAGCTGGAGCAGTATTACAAGGCGGCGGCTGCCGCGAGCGACCGGGTCAAACTGGTCAAGTACGGTGAGACCTATGAGTCTCGTCCTCTCTACATACTGGTCATCTCGACACCCGAAAACTTAAAACGCCTCGACACCATTCAAAAGAATGTGCTGTCTCTGAGCGACCCTCGAAAGACCAACCCCGCAGCTGCGGAGGTAATCATCCAGAAGAACCCCGCGGTGTGTTGGTTGAGCTACAATGTCCATGGAAACGAATCCTCCAGCGCCGAAGCCGCCCTGGCTGTAATCTACCGCCTCTCCGCCGGCAACGATTCGGACACCCGCTTTATTCTCGAAAACACCGTGACCATTGTCGATCCCCTCGTTAATCCGGACGGACACGAGCGCTATGTTAACTTCTACGAGCAACAGGTCGGGCGCCAGCCCAATGCGGATCCCAACGCCTCAGAGCACAGCGAAAATTGGCCGGGCGGCCGGTTTAACCATTACCTTTTCGACCTGAACCGGGATTGGGCCTGGCAAACTCAGCGCGAAACGCAAGATCGTATTCGGGTGTATCGCCAATGGAACCCCCAGGTTCATGTCGACTACCACGAAATGGGGGCCGAGTCCACCTACTACTTCCCGCCCAATGCCCTTCCCATCAACGCGAACATTTCATCCCAGGTTGTCAAATGGCTGAAGATCTTCGGCGAAGAAAACGCAAAGGCATTTGACATCCAGGGATGGCAGTACTTCACGCATGAGGATTTCGATCTGTTCTACCCCGCCTATGGAGATTCCTGGCCGGCCTTTAACGGGGCCATCGGAATGACCTACGAGCAGGCAGGGGGAGGAATGGGGGGGTTGCGATTTAAACGCCGCGACGAATCGTTCCTCACGCTCAAGGACCGGATGGATCATCATATCACCAGTTCGATGACCACCCTGTTAACTACAGCCCGTAACCGCGAAGCCCTGTTACGGGACTACTACAAGGATAAACAGGAGTCCCTCGACGAGGGCGAGCGCGGGCCCGTAAAAGCGTATCTAATTCCGGCCGGCCGGGACCCTCAACGAAGTGCATCGCTCATCACTCTGCTGCTATCTCAAGGCATCGAAGTGATGAAAGCCACCGAGGGTTTTACTGCCTCCAGCATTCATGATTACTTCGGGGCCACCTTTCCGGAAAGGCGTTTCCCCGAAGGCACCTTTGTTGTCCGGGTCGCACAGCCCCTCGGTCGCCTTGTCCGAGCTCTGCTGGAACCCGAGGCCGTTTTGAAGGAGAAGTTTTTCTACGATATCACGGCGTGGTCCATGCCCCTGGCCTTCGGGGTCGAAGCGTATTATGCAGACGGTTCTGTTTCTGTGCCCGCCGAGGCCGTCCAGCAGATTTCTTATGAGGCGGGGGGGGTGGATGGGAAAGCAAAGGCAGCCTACATTTTTGAGTGGAAGACCAACTCGGCAGCACGGTTACTTGCCCGGTTGCTTCGAGATGAGATCAAGGCTTCCGTGTCACTCAAACCATTCACGATCCAGGGAAGATCATTTGACGCTGGCTCGATCGTCATTCCCATTGGGCGGAATAAGGATTCCCTTCACGACAAACTCGCGGCCGCCGCCAAAGAGTTTCATGTCGCTGTGTATGCTGAGAACACCATGCTCTCCCAGTCGGGGGTTGATCTGGGGTCCAATTATGTCCGCGAGATCCGCAAGCCAAAAATCGCGGTTGTGACGGGTCAACCGGTCTCTCCCTCTGAGTACGGAGCCATTTGGAACATGTTCGACAATCAATACGGGATTGAATTCACTCCCCTCAAGGTTGATCAACTGCGGGGCGCCGATTTAAAAGATTACAATGTGCTCATTCTTCCCGATGACGCCGGAACGGGACGCGGCTATTCGCGGTCAATCGACCGCGGAACGACCGACCGGCTCAAGGCTTGGGTCCGCGATGGCGGAACGCTCATAGGTTTGAAGGGAGGCGCCGTGTTTGCCACTGAGAAGAGATCGGGTCTTTCTTCGGTGACTTATCGCTACGTGCTCAAGCGCGATGAGGACGCCCGGATTGAAGAAGAGAAGGCGGCGGCCCAGCCCTCGCCTCCAGCGTCTCCTGCACGGGTCCCGGAATCTCCATCCTCCCCGCTCCCTCAGGATGAAAAAAACCGAAAGGAAAACGAAGCCAGGGAGCTGGCGGACAAATTGAAGACGTGGGACCAGAAGGAAGAAAAATCTCAGACCGATCGAATTCCAGGAGCCTTGATGAAGATTCAACTCGACAATACTCACCCGCTGGCATTTGGATACGGCAAGGAGGTCGTCGTTGCCAACTTGACGAGCCCTATTCTGGCCCTCACGTCCAAGGGTGACAATGTGGGCTACTATCCGAAAGAGAACTTTCGAGTAAGCGGCTTCATTACCGATGAGAACCTGAAAAAGTTCCCGAACACCGCCTACCTAATCCGTGAGGATGTTGGACGCGGACACGTCATCCTATACGGGGATGATCCTAATTTCAGGTCTTTCTGGGAAGGGACATCACGGTTGTTCCTCAACAGCATCTTTTTCGGAGCCATCGAGAACCCGGACATACGGTAGGACCGCTCAAACCCAGAAGCGCGGGGATTTCAGAGCCAGGTCAATCTCTTGTGTTTTTTGCAGCCCCGGCGTTTCAGAGGATTCTCTTCTCAATACCCCGGTGCGACGATTTCTTAGTCGTCGGGGGATGTTTTTTCGACTAATCTTTTCACGAACCACTGCATTCCATCGCTGTTCGCTTCGATGGCCCCGTCGATTCCCGTCTGATAGACAAGCACGTGATGACGCGCGAGCCGCTCCAGCACTTCAGGGCTGGGATGCCCAAACGGGCTGGGCGAGGGCACCGAAATGATGGCCGCGCATGGCTTCAACGCTTCCAGCATCCTCTCGCTGGTGCCCGTCTTGCTGCCATGATGGGCGACCTTCAAGAGTGTTGATCGAGGCCCGTTCATCTCATCGAACGCCAGCTGTGACTCCCCGGCCCCCCCAAAATCCGCCATTAACATGACGGCAGTCTGCCTGTATAGAATCCGTAGGACCACGGCATCCGCGTCATTAGCTTCAGTTAAGTTGGACACTCCCCGACCAGCCGATAAGATGAGAAC
>JBAVHJ010000124.1:0-1712 GCA_049685715.1 Terriglobia bacterium
TACCTCGCCACCATAAAAGACCAGATCTATCTCCCGGGCGGGTGGTTGCTGGAGTTGGGAATGGCGGGCAGCCAGTTCCAAACCGATGATCGGCCGCTCGCGGGAGGTTTGCCTTTCCTGCTTCACCCGGAAGGGGCCAGTGGAAACTTTTTTCAGACGGATCATGGAAGGGCACGACGCTATGAGTGGCTCGCCAACTTAACTCTGCCGCCGGGACATTGGCATGGGCGGCACGAATTCAAGGTCGGGACGGATATTGACCATGTTGCCTTCCAGCAGACCTTGGATCGCCGGCCCATCTCCATTGTGCGCGAGGATGGAACCCTCGCACGCCTGATTACTTTTGGGGGCGAACCGAGGTTCGGAATAACCAATACCGAGTTCACGGGTTACGCGCAGGATCGATGGTCAGTTTCAGATCGATTTCTGCTGGAAATCGGGGTTCGCCAGGACTGGGATCAGATCATTCGCGATGTGCTGATTTCTCCGCGGCTCGCGTCGACCTATTTGCTGACGGCGGATGGCCGGACGAAATTGTCCGCCGGCATCGGGATTTACTACGATGCCACAAATCTGGATTTTTTTTCCCGTCCCCTGGCGGGGCAGCGGACCGATCAGACGTTTGCCAACGATGGAACGACGACACTCGGACCTCCCGTTGTCACGGCATTTCAAGTCAACCAGCAGACCCTGAAGGCGCCGCGATTCCTCAATTGGAGTTTGGGACTGGAGCGCACCCTTCCTCATTCTGTATACCTGGATTTGCATTTTATTGAAAGAAGGGGGACGCGGGGTTTCACCTTTATCAATTCAGGGGCTGGCGCCGGGGGGGAACCAGGCGGCCAGTTTTTATTGACAAACGTCGGTCACGACCATTTTGATGAGTTCCAGATTAATGTCCGGCATACATTCAAGGGGAGTTATCCTTTCCTCGCCTCTTACACCCGGTCGGCAGCTCGTTCGAATGCGGTGGTTGATTTCAACCTCGATAATCCCATCTTCACCCCGCAGGCCGGCGGCCCCTTGCCCTGGGACTCTCCCAACCGGTTCCTTTCCTGGGGAGGATATCCGCTCATCCAGGGATTCGATCTCTTCTATTCCTTTGACTGGCGTACAGGATTTCCTTTCACTGTAGTCAATCAGGATCAGCGTATCGTCGGGTCGCCGAATTCCCACCGCCTTTCCGATTTCTTCTCCCTGAACATGCATGTGGAACGACGATTTCATCTGTTGGGGTATCGGTTGGCCCTCCGTGCCGGCTTTAATAACATCACCGATCATAAGAATGCCGCGGGAATCAACAACAATGTCGACTCGCCGGGGTTTGGCAGTTTCAATGGTGTTCAAGGCCGGGTGCTAACAGCTCGAATCCGGTTTCTGGGGAGAAAGTAGCCGCTCCGACGGGTGATAAACCGCAGAAGCGCAAAAACCGCGATGTTTGCGCCATCCTGCCGTTCACTCATGCGCGAGGTCGATCGGAACGATCGCGATGACCCGGAGTGGGCTTCCGGATCCGTTGACTATCTTCAACGGAGCGGCAATCACAACGGCCCCGGTGGATGGTAATTGGTCGAGGTTGCACAGACTGGTCAATCCGAATTTGCCGCTCCCGTGCATGAAATAATGATTGGAGAACGGCGGATCGAAGCCGCCGGCTTGACCTGCATCAGTTCCAAGGGTTTCCACTCCCACACCCAGAATATTGCGTTCAT
>JBAVHJ010000125.1:0-2366 GCA_049685715.1 Terriglobia bacterium
CCAAGTATGCTTCACACCGTGCGCCCAAAGCACAGGATGGAGTTCTCCATCGGGCCCCATGCGGAACGTGACCTTCCCTTCAAGGCGCGATTCTCCTGCGGGAGCGGGGCTGATCCGAATCTCGCCCTCGACAGGCCCAACGTCCCGGTCGATCAGCCGTTCATCCACCAGGACAAATCTAGATCCCAGAAGAACAGGAAGAAGCGGTGTCCCCCGGTGTGCGATTTGCTGAGAAAACTCGGTTTGTGAGAGATTGACAAACATCAGCAGGACGAGCCACAGCCCCAGAACGGAGATGAATGACCATTTCAGGATTTTTGAGATGAACGGAGCTTTGCGATGGATCTTCTCAAGCTTTGCTCCAACTGCCTTCTGCGCCTCCTGCAGCAGCAACGTTTTCTCTTCACTTGGCAAGGCGTCGAAGCAGATTGTGCAGATCAAAGGGGTCAGGTGTCCGTCCTCTTGAAAGTAATAAATAGAAGGATAAGTATTGCCGCATCGTTCACATTTCATGTTTCGCCTCCTCCCGGAGAACGAGGGTCAAGGTTCCTTACGTAGCTACGCCTCCTCACTTACCGAAGACTTAAGATGAGTTTCTAATGCTTCTTCTCTTCCGGCTTTTCTTTCCCCTTCCGGGCCGCAGGCGCGCCGGTATAATGGAAAGCCTCCGACTTCACATAAAGCAGCTTGAATTCGCCGTTGTGTGAGACGGTTTGCCGCAACACCATCACGCCGTCCGCTCCCACGCGGCAGGCTTGCTTTTTCAGTTCAGGCAAAGCCTCTTCGAAGACCCCTTGTCGACCACGGGTCACCTTGTTCCGCCGGACATAGACATCGATTTGCGCTACTGTCTCAAAGGGGTCGAGCGGCTTGCTGTCCTCCAGGACCTCGATTTCACAATCGAGTGGACGGGCGGCCAGCGCGGGCCCGACAATTTTCACTTCGCTTCGAACGCCCGAAAAAAGACCGCCCCACAGAATGGCAAGATTGAGGAAGCTCGCAGCGATGAAACAGGGCCAAATGCGATGAATGGAGGTCTTCATTTTTCGGCCTTCAAGATGCATTCCGCCTGGTCAAGCACGGCATTACTCCAACTCTTCTGCCCGGCGCGTCCGACGAATCCCTTTTTGGTCTCTGCAGTGACTTTGGTCCCAGCTACGTCGCCCTCCTTGGCCTCTTCCAGTTGAGTTACCAGGGTCTCACCCCCGGAGCCGGCGAACATCCCCACGTGACGCTTATGGCTGGCTTCGATCGTTTTCCCGTCATCCTTCTTAACTTCAAATTCAATGGCCTTCATGCCATCGATCAAGGCTGCCTTGACCTTGTTCATGGGATAGGCGAAAAACCGCTCTTGTATTCCCTTCTCCTTACCTGCCTTGACTTCCAGGTTCTTGCAATCCAGTGAACCCGTGGGTTGAGCTTTCTCAATCTTGTTTTTGTCCTTGTCTTTTCCAGCGCTGAATCCCGGAACGTTACCGAACAGGGTGAGTCCGACTATCAAAGAGAGCATACAAGCGACGAACCATAAACGACGTCCCATGAGAATTCTCCTTCCGTATGTTTGTTTGTGTTGAAGCGCAGTGGTCCTCCTCATTCACTCACCCTTGCAGATGAGATCTCTTCTGTGGCCGGATCGTACCTCTCCTAATTCTTGGAGGCATTCCAGCTCGTGCTCGCGGAGCCGGCGCAGCTGGGAACTCCCGGGATTGCATTCAGCGTAAAATTCACCGATCCGTTGGCGTTAGAGCTTGAGCTGAACGTGCCATTGATGGTGAAGCCGACGCCGCCGGGTACGTTGGGACTCGAATAAGAGAACGAATTCCCTGAAATCGATGCACTCATCGTGCTGAGTGTCGTAGTGAAATCGGCCGAACATCCGGGCCCCGAGATGGATCCACCGAATGACAAGGCGGTAATCCGATTGTTGGAAACGGTGAACGTAATCGACTTTCCTTGCCCCGTATTACCCGACCAGTTCCCGTTATAGGAGTTTCCCCCGGAGTCGATGATCGAGAACGCGAGCGTGTTGGAGGATCCTGCCGGGGTGGTGACCGAGACCTGCCGATTCCCCAGCGTGGCCCCCGAATCTATTGTTGCTAGCGCTGTGACTTGCGTCGACGTCGACTGAAGATTGCTGATGGAGATTCCACTGGAGGGACTGAAATTGATCGCGCTGGCATTGCTCAGATTCGAGCCCTGGATCGTCAAACTGATCGCACTGCCGCGCAAGCCACCATTTGGATCGATGAGAGTGATTTGCGGTTGACTGGGAGGTTGTGTACCCGTCGGAACCCGGACGTGGAGGCGGTAGGTGTAGCCTGAACCTCCATCTCCATAATAGTCTGAGACGCGGATGTAATAGGTTC
>JBAVHJ010000126.1:0-4241 GCA_049685715.1 Terriglobia bacterium
GATCGTTGAAGGTGAGCAGGCCGCCTGCGCGAGACAGGTCGAAGGGCAGAAGCCCTGGCAAGAAACCGTCATTTGGAGTGTCGCCCGGGTTAACGCTCGAACATTGGGTGGGATCGGCCGGGGTTGAGCTCGAGTCCGGCCCGCCTGAGGGAAGCAGGCAGGGTGCGTTGAACGTCGGGTCTGTGAGGCCCAAACTGAACTTCTCGTTTAGTAACCAGTGTTGGAATTGCACACCCACCTTGATGTTGTGCGCACCCTTCACGTAACTGAGATCGGAACGCACTCCGAGGTTGGTGAGATGCCTGTTTTGGGCGAGCGTCGCCGGCAGGTCCGAGAAGGCATCCGTGCTCGGAAAATAGTGATAGCGATCCTGGCGCACAAAAGCGCTCACCGTGAGGGCCGCATTCGCGTTGAATATGTGCGTCCATGCGGGCGCGAAATTAAAGGTGTTGATGAGTGCTCGCTGGTCCTGTCCTGTGGCCACCTGATCGAATTGATTGGGCTGTTGGAACCAGGAGCGGGCATAGTTCAGGTTCAAGTGGAAGGTGTCTTGCGTGGTAGGCTGAAAATCCACGCGGTCGAAAATATTTTCGGAGTTTCCTTTGGCGTGGATCACCTGGAACTCGGGGGGATCGAGAAAGCGGCCCGACTGGAGCCCGCTCACGGTAATAAAGTTTCCCCAGCGTTGATTGCCGGCGGCCAGGTTGAAGCCGACATTGCTCGTCCCGAAAGAACCATACGAAGCATTCACGTCGCCTGTCGGCCGCAGGTTAAGGCCCGAGCGTGTCGTCACGTTGACGATCAAGGTCGTCTTGTCGCCATACTCGGCCGGAGGAATCCCGTTGACGGCTTCGAGAGATTGCACCGACGCCACCGGTATCTGGTTGGAGAAGGACTTGCTTTGCTGGTCAGTGATGGGCTGTCCGTCTACCGAAAAGGCGTTTTCTTGATGCTCCCCCAGACCGTGCATGAAGCCGTTGGAATCGGCGGCCACTCCCGGTGTAGCAAAGGTAATCAGGGAGCTGATTGAGGATGAGGCGCTTTCCAGCGGCATCTTCGAAAACAGGTTGCGATCCACATCCGTGTGGGCCGTCGGGTCATTCTCGACCAAGCCTGCCGCCTCGCCCTGGACGGTGATTGTGGTTTCCGCCGTGGCCAACTTCAAGTTCACTTCGAGATTCACCGTCACCAGCGAGCGTACATCGATATCCTGGGTGTACGACGCGAAACCAGATGCCGTCACCAGCAGGTGATACGGATTGAATGGTATGGTCGTGAAGCGAAATTTCCCTTCTCTGTCGGTGGTTACGCTTCGGTCAAAATGGCTTATCGGATTGTGAATTTCGACGGTGGCATTTGGTACGACCCCCCCCGAAGGATCTTTGACAACGCCCTCGATGGTGCCCGAAGACTGTGCCCAAGAACTCAGGGTCCCGAAAATGAGCCCAATGAAAAGATAGAAAAAAAGGATTTGCTTCTGCATGTGAAATCTCCAATCCAATCATCAAAAAATGATATGTGAATGCAGCTCCCAATGAAGGCGCCTGGCACTCTTCAATTGAAGCTGCGTTGAGAAAAGCCAAAATGGAATTGATCAGAGAATCGAGGGAGGGGGCCCGCGGGTGGTAGGGGAAAAAACAAAGAGATTGAATGGCGCATCCGTCCCGGCGAGGAGCGCACGCAACGCCTGTGGAATCCCCCTCAAGGAGGAGGTCTCAACCGCCGCCGTGCTGAGATGGGTCTGCGCAGTCTTACAAAACTCGCAGTCAGAGTGTGGGGCGGAAGAGGTGCCAGAGAAGATGTTGCCTATGGCTTCGTGCGAAGCATGGTGGACACGGGAGAAGTTCAGACAGTTATGGGCATCCAGCGCATACTGTGCAAAGACGAGATGCGCAATGAGGGCTACGACCAGCAGATTTGAGTTCTGCTTTGATCTCATCGTCGTTTTCCGATACCCATGGAAGACGCACATGCTATCACATTAAAGAGCATATCGAGAATAGGAATTCTACAATTCTAAACTTAGGACTCTACCCTTATACCCGATTCAGGGCTGGATCGATCCTGGGTAGAATGATTTACAAAAAAGCAGTGCGCCCATGGCATATCAACTCGAACGCCGGATGGCTCAAGAGTCGAAGCCGGGCCACTAACAACTTTGAGTTGGTCATAAACTCCCATCTAGCTCCCACCAGGTACCGATGTGTTAATCTCCGATACACCTTGCTGGACCTCTTGAACCGCACGATGCCGTTGTAGGAGGAAATGCAACAAGAACATAAACGCCAGAACGCCGCCGAATGTGCAAACAATTGTGGCGCCTGTGGGCAGATCGAGTTCGACTGAGAAATAAACCCCCAGGGCTGACACCAGCGTGCCCATGGTCCACCCAATGGCCAGACGGCGGCCAATCCGATCCGCAAACAGCATGGCACCCACGGAGGGCACAATGAGATAGCAGAAAACCAGCAACACCCCCGCGATGGCTACCGAGGAGGTGACAACGAATCCGAAGGACGCGTAAAACAGGAAATCCCAAAAGCGAGTTGAAATGCCCTGCGCTTCTGCGGTTGCGGGACTGATCGAAATCAGCAAGAACTTGTTCCGGAAGATGAAGTGGAATAAACCGATGGCGCCATAAAGCAACGCTGTTTTCCCGACTTCCCGTCCGGAAACCGCCAAAATATTTCCAACCAGCATATCCTTGAGGTGCTCGGTTTCTCCCGTGGCCTTACTCATGGCCAGGATCGCTGCGGCGGAGGCGACGGCGTATGCAATCCCGATGATAGCTTCCTGGGGGATGCGCGCATTCCGAACCCGCAGCAACGCGAATATCGCCGCTCCCAGAAACGTAAATGCCAGGCTGAGCCAGTAGGCACCTCCTCCGTGAGGGTCCATCCCCATCAAAATGGCCACGGTGGCGCCCAGTGCCGCGATTTGGGCTAATGCGAGGTCGACAAAGATGACCCCTCGTTCTACCACATGAACGCCTAGGTAAGCGTGGATGCCCGTCAGAATCAAACTCGCCAGGAACGGCATTAGCAAGAATGGAAGAATCTCCATCTGACCTCCTTTGAATTCCTATTGGGTAGTCTTAAATGCCTTCGTCAGTAATGCCACGTCGTAATCGAACAGCTTAAAGTAGTCGGTAATCTCCTTCTCACCCCCCACCGAGGGCAACATCACGACGACCTGGCCCCCCGTCTGGCTCGCGATGCTGTTCGGCGTCTTCAAATCAAAGTAAGGTTCCACCATGATCACTTTGATTTTGTCGCGGCGCATCATTTCAACCCATTCCAAAGTGTGTCCAGGACTGGGAGGGATGCCCGGCCGCGGCTCGACATAGCCGACCACATCTAGACCGAACCGCTTGGCAAAATTAGGCCAGGAACGATGATAGGTGACCACTTTGCGCCCACGAAACGGCTTCATTTGGTCGTCCCAGTTCTTCTGAGCCACGGTGAGCCGCTGGCTGAAGGACTGGTAGCGTTGCTCGAAAAAGGCCTTGTCTTCAGGTCTCATCTCTGCCAGCTTCTGCTGAATTCCGCGGGCCATGCGGCGGCCGTTTTCCGGATCGAGCCAATAGTGGGGGTTGCCCAGGGGATGCACATCGCCCATGGCCCGCGTGACAACACCTGTCGGCATCTCGAGGATTTCTGCGAATTGTGAGGCATCCAGGTAGCCGGGAGCTCCAACCTGAATGCGCGGGTTCCCAGACTGGGTGATGAGGGGGGGCAGCCAGCCGATTTCCAGTTGAAGTCCCACCACGATGAGCAAGTCGGCCCTGCGCAGCTTCAACAGGAAGCTCGGCTTTGCCTCCACAAAGTGCGGATCCTGATAGCCGCGGGCGATCGATTCCACCTCGATGTGGTCGCCCCCCACTTCTTCCGCAAGCGCAGCCATGTCTGTCGTCGCCGTGACGATCTTCAGTTTCGCGGCGGCTTGCGCCGGCGCGGAAAAGAGCAGTGATAGCGCCATCGTTACGGCGAGTATCAAGATTACACGGTGAAACCGACTGATTCGTTGGATCATGGGGTCTCCTAGAATGGGTGGGCGCCATGCGCCCCAAGAGAAAATTGAAGTTGAAAGCGTAACTCATTCCCGTCGCGGCCTTCGGCATAATGCGCAAATCGATATTGGCCGCGGATTTGACTGAACTCACTGGGCCAGTAGGTCAGGATGGTTGAAAACCCGCTGTCAATCAGATTCGCATTGTTAGCCCGGCCAGAGCGATCATAACG
>JBAVHJ010000127.1:0-6359 GCA_049685715.1 Terriglobia bacterium
GGTCTCTTCATCAGGCCCACCCGTCTCTTTTCGGGCGAACTCTTGAGAAGAGAGGGTCATGTGAAGCGGGGCACTCGCGCTCCAACACCTATCACGATCAACTCACCGGCATCATACGTTCTTTCACCCTCCAATGCAAGATGGCCTGAACTCATGAACGGAGTCGCATCACGCGGTTGTAAATCCGGGGCGAGTATGATAAGTACGGGAGCGTTTCAAGGACTCGCACTATCGCTATACGATTTCGGGTCGCCTTTCCCTTCGTTTTATTTCTTCCTTGATGAGTTTTTACGAATTCAGGATGGCCGAACGCGAGGGAGGTTTTCTCTTCACAGCTCGATCAACCCTCACTTGCCTGGGAATGATGGAGCACCGTGACAGGCGGCCCTGCAGAACCGGGGAACCTTGGGATGTGCGGCTTGGCCGGAGCCGTGGAGAGGTTCTTGGCAAGCGTCGCTCTTTACAATCATTTTTCTAGATTCATTCGCGCATGGTGAGCCATTGAGAGGTCCTTGGACTCAGGCTGACCCGGGAGGGAGATTCCAGTGAAATTAACGGTCATCGGGACAGGCTATGTCGGTCTAGTCAGTGCCGTGTGTTTTGCACACGTGGGAAATCAGGTCACCTGCGTGGACATCGATCCGAAAAAAATCGAGATGCTCAAGTCGGGGCAGCTCACCATCTACGAACAGCGGCTCGATTTCCTCTTCAGCCGCGTGATGCGTGACGGACGCATCCAGTTCACCACCTCGCTCGAAGAAGGGGTCAAGGGGTCGAACGTGTATTTCCTGTGTCTCCCCACCCCGGAGGGCGAAAACAGCGAAGCGGATCTCAGTCAGGTCCTGTCGGTCAGTGATCAGATCGGCCAACTCCTTGCTGGGGCGCCGAAGGGCGGTGAGTATCTGATCGTCACCAAGAGCACGGTCCCCGTGGGGACCTCGGAACGCATCCGTGATCTGGTCCGGCAGAGGGCCCCCAAGACCGAGATTGAAGTGGCTTCGAATCCCGAATTCCTGCGTGAAGGATTTGCCGTGGAAGATTTTCTTCGCCCCTCCCGGGTCGTGATCGGCTCGCGCGCTCCGTGGGTCATCGAACTGCTCAAAGAGCTTTATGGACCCTTCGTCCACGCCGGCAATCCCATCTACGTGATGGACGAGCGCAGTTCGGAACTCACCAAGTATGCCGCCAACTGCTACCTCGCCATGCGAGTTTCGTATATCAACGAGATTGCCGCCCTGTGCGATGCGGTGTCGGCCAATGTCGATGAGGTACGTCTCGCGCTGGGCGCCGACCCGCGCATTGGCCGTCAGTTCCTCTATCCCGGACTGGGGTATGGAGGTTCCTGTTTTCCCAAGGATGTGCGTGCCATGATCCAAACCAGCCAGGCCTGGAAGGCCCCCTTGACCCTGATGGTGACGGCGGATGAAGCCAATCGCAAACATCGCCTGAAGTTTTGTCAGAAGATCGAGGATTATTTTGGAAAGGACTTGAAGGGCCGAAGACTTGCGGTGTGGGGACTCGCCTTCAAAGCCAACACGGACGATATCCGGGAATCACCGGCGGTCCACGTCATCGAGTTTCTCCTGGAGCGGGGGGCGCAAATCATCGCTTACGATCCGGAGGCCACCGAAACGGGTCGACGCCGGCTGGGCGACCGGATTGAGTATGCACGCTCACCCCATGAGGCCGCCATGGGCGTGGATGCGCTGGTCATCGCGACGGAGTGGAATGAATTCCGGCAGCCCGACTTGAATTTTCTGAAGAACCAGATGAAATCCCCCGTCATCTTTGACGGGCGGAACCTCCTGGATCCGGCGCAGGTGGCCAAGCTGGGATTCACTTACACCAGTGTCGGGAGGGGCGGGAAATGGGCCGCTCCAAAGACCGAAGGAGGCCCGCAACGGCCTAAGGAGCCAGGAGAGCAGGAGGGTACCGGTCTCCCCAATGACATTCGAGCCCCGCTTGCGGAGTGAAAGAATCTGCCGAATGGATCTAAGGACAACCCTACAATAATTCCCGGCCCGGTTCGTCTCCGCAATGCTTTCTCTCCGTTCCCCGTTACCCTTCTCGTTTCACGAATTAGGGGAGCCCAACTCCACTGGTTGGATTCACGAAACGGTATGGGGACACTGGAGGTTTTCCTGGCAGGTGGAGCGCCGTTGGAAGATCTCTTTCCCGCAAGGGTGGGCGAGTTCCTTCCAAGTGCAAGGCGTCGAATAGGACGTTTGGTAGACTTGGAACTGAGGGCCTTGTTTCGCCCCGCAAGCGGGGCTCTCACATTTTCTCTCCTCGGGACCCCACCCTCGCTCCGCAAAGAACGCGGAGCTTCAGGTGGGGATACAATCTGACAGCCCTTCGGGCCTAAAGCGACAGCCGCCTTGCTCGAAAAGCATGGACCGACAGTACAGAGCAGGCGTGTCTCCCTCTTTCTCCGGTACCCTTATGGGCGGAACAATTCCATTCTTCCTTCATTCCATCCCAATCGATTTGAATCGAAGAGCCTAACGCTTCGTTGACGACCTTAAATTCGGAATTCAGGTTCAGCAGACCTGCACACTGGCTGTTGGCTGATGCTTGGGTCATCAGAAACCTGTTCCTAGGGGCCACTTGTGATTGCTCCTGCCTTCCTGGTTTCCTAATCCCCTCCCTAGAAATTAATCTTAATCGCGAATTGCAGCTGCCGCGGATCATATGCCTGGGTGAACGCGAACGGTGAAGAAGGCGGCAGGGTGGGATCGCCATCCCGGCGCGTGGGATTGATTCCCACAATGCTATTCATGTTCTTGAAATTGGTCCGGTTCAAAAGATTGAATCCCTCCCAGATGAAATCCAGACTCTTCGATTCACCGAACCGGAAGCGTTTGCTGATGCGCATATCAAACGCCATGAAGCCGGGTCCCAATCCCGTGTTGCGGCCGACAAACGGGGGGCGATCGGTATTGGTGGTCAAATCGTTGTTCAAGTCGACTCCCGCCAGAAGATTGAACGGAAACCCACTGCGCGCGGTCACGATCGGGGCCACCGTGAAGTCCGCCAGAACACGCTGCCACGCCGAATTTCCGCTCCCCGCTTTCCAGGGGGTCTCCATCACCGCGCTGAAAACGAATCGCTGCCGGACGTCGAAGGACGACAACGCTTTCTCATTGTGGAGATTGTTGGAATCGAATGGGGCCAGGTCCTGGTTGAGATCCGTCGAATCATCGATGGCCTTGCTGAGCGTGTAAGCCAGGGATAACTGGAAATGGTGGCTCATGCGCTTATTCAGGGCAAACGACATCCCGTTATAGGAGGAGGAGGCGCTGGTCTCGATGAAAAATCGGGCCACAAATCCCGGGAAGTTGCCGTTCGAAGTCCCATCCGAATTGGTCCCCTGGAAGATCGCCCCGATTCCGGGAACAGATCCCGTCGCCCGCAGATTGCGGTCGATATTGCGAATCACCTTGTTGCCCTTATTCCACATGTAATCGACGGAGAGAGACCAGTCCTTCCCGATCTCGTGGTCGATTCCGAAACTCACCTGCTGGACGTAAGTATTGACGACATTGGGATCCACTTCCTGGGTCGTCAGGGTGGGCGGACCGGCGGTCAATCCGAAAAGCGATTGCATTTCCTGGGCGGTGATGGTGCGTCGCCCCAGGGTGTTGGCATAAATGTAATGCCAGATGGCAGAGGCATCCGTGGTGGGAGTCGCCGGGTTGAACAGGCGGAGAATGTTTTGAATTTGGCGTCCCCCCAGGACGCGGGACGCGAAAGCCACCGACTGATAGAGCGGCGAGTAGAAAATTCCATAGCCGCCCCGGATCACCGTCTTGCCGCTTCCAAACGGGTCGTAGGCAAAACCGAATCGTGGCGCAAAATTATTCAGGTCGCGGTGCAGGGGAGACGGTTGCAGCTCCGCGAAGTATCGGAGCCCGTAGTTCAGTTGAAGCCGGGGGGTCACCTTCCAGCTGTCTTGCGCATACCCGTCCAACTGCGTATTCGCCTGGCTGGTAATCGGGTTACCAAATCCCTGGTCAAAGAACGCCGGGATCCCGGCATTGAAGGCTTGTAAGGAAGTAAGCGGAGCCAACAGCACATTGGAGATCGGCCCAATTCCAGGAACGACGGTAAACGAACTGAAGGGAGACCCTGGAGTGGTGATCAGGAACTGGTTCAACGCAGCCGCGGTAGGTAAGCCGAGTCCTCCCGCCAACGGGAAGAACAGTGGAATCTGGTTCGTGAAAACTGCCTCTCCCCCCAGGAAGATGGCAACAGTCGAATTATTGAACGGGAGATAGTTGACCTCGCCCCCAAATTTGAAGGCATGTTTGCCGTGAGTGTAACTGATATTGTCGCCCCACTGCCACCGCTTGCCGGTGCGAAGCGTCGGATTGTTGAAATCACGTCCGAAGTTGGCAATTCCGTTAATGAAGATCGCCGGGCCAAAGGGATCAATCGTGTTGAGATCGAACACGTGCCGGGCAAACTGGAAACGCAGTTCGTTAATCACCCGGTCATTGAAGATGTGACTCTCCGTGAGGATCAGATCCTCCTGTTGCTCCTTGACGGTCGTGCCGTGAGTCAGCGTGTCCTGGCCGCCCACACGTGTGCCGAACGTGAACCCACTGAAGAAGCTGAACCGACCGAATAGTTGATCCTTGGCATTGAACTGGTGATCGAGCCGGAGGGAGGCATTGTTGTTGGTATTCCTGAAAGGCACGCGCCCGTCGGCATTCTTCAGCATGTTGAAAGTATTGCCGCTCACCGTCGCCAGTTGCTGCGCAAAGGGCGGAAGGGTTGCCAGAAACTGAGGCGGAGGTGTGGGCGCGGTTGAGAGGAGCAAGGGGAGAATTTGTCCCAGGCCGATAAGTTGCGCGGTCTGGGGTGAAGGGGGAAGGTGGGCCAGAAAATTGGCCAGTGCGGTCTGATTGGACGTGGGTTGCAGGGCCGCGACATCCGGGAACGCGGTAACAAAAGAGGATTCCCGTTGAATCAACGCCTCATACGACACAAAAAAGAAGGTCCGGTCCTTCTTGATCGGCCCTCCCAGGGTGAAACCCGGCTGATTGCGCTTGAAGGGAGAGCGGGTCCCCGTGGTGCGTTCGCTGAAATCCAATGGATTCCGGGCATCCAATTTCTCATGGCGGAAGAATTCAAAAACATTTCCGTGCAGTTCGTTGGTCCCGGACTTGGTGATGATATTGACGGACCCTGAAGATCCCCCTCCGAATTCCGCGTTGTAGCCACTGCGGTTGATCTGGAACTCCTGCACGGCCTCCTGACTGACGGTCGGTCGAACCCCATTGGACGCATCGTCAATGAAACTGACGCCATCGACGGCCACACTGTTCGAGCGGGCGTTTTGTCCGCCAAAGGAGAGGCCCGAGTTGGGAATCTGCTGAAGGGTATTGATGGTGGGATTGGCTTCCACCACGCCCGGGGTCAGCAAAGTAAAATCAAGAAAATTTCGCCCATTAATCGGTAGATTGGCAATAGGTGTTTGCGTGATCGTCGCGGATTGGGCCGAACGTTCCGTTTCGACGATGGGGGCTTCCCCGCTCACTACGACCTCGGTCGCTTGCGCCCCCACACTCAGCTCAAATCCCACCACCGCCACCTGTCCGACGGTCAGCACGATCCCCTTCTTCACTCCCGTGGTAAAACCGGCCGCCTCTGCCTTCACATCGTAGCTGCCAGGCGGTAGCAGAGAGAGACGATACTCACCGGACGGGTTGCACACCGCCGACCGCATCAATTGGGTCGCCGTGTTGGTGGCGGTGACCGTTGCTCCCGGTATGACGGCTTTCGAAGAGTCCAACACCGTGCCGGTCAAATCCGCTGATGAAGCTGCAGCCTGCGCCCGTAAAGACAGGGTGGGCGCTGAAAGCATCAATGTGGCAGTCAAAAGGAACATGATCTTCCTAATCATGAATCTCCTCCCAGGATTATTGAAGCGGAACCATCGGTTTAGTTGAATAGGTCATTCGTTGGAATGCCAGACTCCCGATCCGGGTGACCTGAGGCGAACAGGCGGAAGGGGGTTCCACCCCCCTTCGGAAGATCCTCCCGAAGGGAAGTTCCACCGTGCCTCATGTAAGAGAGGGTCCATCCTGTCATGGCGCGATCGCATGCGCGAGGAGACTGGAATCACTATGGGAGCATTCAGAAAAGGAACACTCCCGGGACCCTGTGAAACATGTACATGGAAAACCACAATGAAGAGAAATCGGCCGACAGTATCGACAACTTAATCCAAAATCGCACTCTGCCACGAACGCTCAATCGGATATTAGTGCTCAACTGCCTGGGGGCTTATGAAGGACAACAAATCAGCCAGCTAAATGAGGAGCGTAAGCATACCTCTTTCCTGAGGGTGAAGC
>JBAVHJ010000128.1:0-4345 GCA_049685715.1 Terriglobia bacterium
GAGGGGGGACAAGAGGGGGAAGAGATCGAACAGCAAGTGCGCGAGGTACTGGGGTTCGTGGGGCTCGAGGACGCCATCTATCTGATGCCCTCGGATCTGTCGGGAGGGATGCGCCGGCGGGTCGCCCTGGCGCGAGCATTGATCACAAAACCCAGGATTATTCTCTATGACGAGCCCACGGCAGGCCTGGACCCGTTGACAGGGCGGACCATTGTGGAAATGATTCTGAAGCTGCGCGACCAGGAAGGTGTCACGTCTGTTTTTGTGACGAATCGGCTGACGGACGCCTTTACGCTTGCCAGCGAGCAGGTCGTGCCGGGCGGGCGAGGCATTGGTTTTGATAGTGTGGATCTGCGCAATCCACAAGCACCCGACCTGCGCACCTCCTTTATCGTCTTAAAGGAGGGGAAAATCGTCTTTGAAGGGAACGAATCGGATTTGCTGAAAGCCAAACAATCGCAACCCTTCATTCGACAATTCCTGTCGTAGCAAGATACCTAGGCTTGAAAAGGCTCGCGAGTAGGTAGCATCAAAGAACTTGAGGTGGGTTACCGGTTCTAAGGAGATCCCATGGCTCAGTCCAAAAAAGTGACCTTGTCGGAAGTGCGGGTGGGAGTGCTCGTGGTCGTAAGCGTGGCCATCCTGGTCGTGGCGATTTTTTTCATCAGCGGCAAAGGCGGGATATTCGCAGCGCGATTCCATGTGAAAACGTATTTGCCGGCAGCGTCCGGGCTCAAGGAAGGTGCTCCGGTCTGGCTGGCAGGGGTGGAGATCGGCAAGGTTGATACCGTCGCCATTTCGAGTAGTCTGGATCCGCTTCGGGCAGTCGAGATCACAATGTCCATCAGGAACACGTATCAAAAGGATATCCGCACCGACTCCAAGGCCCGACTGGGTTCGATCGGCCTTTTAGGGGACAAGTACATCGAACTGAGCCGGGGTCTAAAAGGAACCCCTGTGGGAGAGGGTGGAACCATAGAAGGATCGGAGGAAGCGGATATCAAAAAGCTGGTGGAATCTTCGAACGATTTGCTGGCCAATCTGGATGTCCTCAGTGACAAAGTCAAATCGATTACGGAAAAAATCGACAAGGGTGAGGGATCGGTAGGCAAGTTTATCAATGATCCGACCTTGTACAACAATGTGTCCCACACGGTCCAGGTGGCCTCCGATCTTATGGACCAGATGAAAAGGGGGCAGGGATCGATTGGCAAGCTTTTGGTCGACACCCAGTTGTACGATCACTTTAATGTGGCCGCTGAGAAGTTGAATAGGATTGCAGACCGGCTGGAGGCGGGCCAGGGCACCGTCGGAAAGCTCTTTAAGGACGAATCGCTCTACAACAACTTGAATGAGACCGTTGCGAAGTCGAAGGCCGTCGTCAGCCGAATTGAAAAGGGAGAAGGGACTTTGGGAAAGTTGGCCGCTGACCAGGAACTTTATAACAAGATGAATCACGCCCTGGACCGCATCACTGCCATCACAGACAAGATCGACCACGGTGAGGGCACGGTGGGCCGGTTGATGAATGACAAAGAGCTGTACAATAACCTGAACGCAGCGTCGGCAGAGGTCGTCAAGTTGATTTACGACTTTCGAAAGAATCCGAAACGCTTTCTAACCATTAAGTTCAAGGTCTTCTGATCGGCCGCAGTCTTTGTTTTCCGTTGACTTTGTCTCCGCTCTCGATAATAATTTTTGGAAGTTTCAGGTAGAAAGCTTTCCCATGGCAACCAGCGACGAGATCATGATCAAGTTCAAGGGCGATTTGCACCGCACGCTGACGTCGCAAAATCAGTCCCTGAAGGACCGCATTGGAGCACTTCGCTCCCAGTTGCTCGAAAGCCTGAACCAACTCGAAAACGAGGTGGAGGCCACCTCCAATCCCCTGACGGAACGTCTGGAACATCAGATTCAAGAGATCTTTGGTTCATTCGTGGATTCGTCCACAAAGTTAGACCAGCAACAAGTTACTTGGAATGAAGAGGTTGCAAGGTTGGGCGGTCTGGTTGATCAACTTCAAGGAGAGAGCAACGGTCTGCGCCAGGAAAAGGGTGACCTCAGCGAACTGAACTCCCGCTTGAATGAGGAGATCGCGGGGTTAAAGGCAGGGATCGAGCGGCATGAAGTTGAGAAGAATGAGTTACGCCTTGAAAAAACCCAGTGGGCGGAGCAGATCGCAACATTGAACGAAGAAGCAACAAAGCTAAAAGCTGAAGTCGAATTACAGGAAAACGAGAAAAACAGTTTGCGTCAGGAAGTCGGCCGGTTGAGTGAACAGATCTTCAGGTTAGGTGAGGAGACAAACCATCTCAAGGGAGCGGCCGAACAAAACGAAGGGGAGAAGAACGGACTGCTCCAGGAAAAGACCCAGTTGACCGAGGAGATCTCCAGGCTTTCCCAATCGCTGTCGGAGAAGAACGACTCCGTGAATCGCCTGACGGAGGAGCGAAAGGATCTGGACGAACGAATGGCCAGGGTGTTGGAGGCCCAGGGGCTGGAACGAGTGCAAGCGGTTCATGGCTTGCTCCAACGGTTGGTGGCCTCCCTCGATCAGATCGAAGGTAAGAAATCGCAGGTCGATATCCTGACTGCTTTCCTGGATGAAGCGGCTCAGTTCTCAGCCCGTGTCGCTCTGTTTGTGGCCAAGGGTGACCTGTTCCTGGGGTGGCGATCCCGGGGTTTTTCGTCAGAGATCTTTTCGGATCAGGACATCAAGGCCGTTCATTTTTCCGTGGAAAATGAAACGATTCTTCGGCAGACCTATGCCGAAAAGCGCGCCGTCCAGGGGACTCTGAATTCCCATCGTGACAATGCGCTGCTGATTCAACGTCTGGGAATGCCATTGAACGATTCTTTTGTGGCCGTTCCCCTTGTGGTCAAGGGAAAATCGACAGCGGTTTTATATGCGGATGGGGGAACAAAAGCGGAAGGCACGTATGATGTCGAGGCGCTCGAACTGCTCGTCCGGATGGTCGCGCTTTCCATTGAGCTGCTGGCTTACCGGGCCCGAGTGGCCTCTCCCCCGCGAACGGAAGTCCGAGCCGATGTGCCGTCCGGCGAGGGGCCGTCGGTCTCCGCACCCTTCGAAGAACGTCCCCCCGCACCACCGGCTGTTCCTGCGGCACCCTCTCCTGTTCAGATGGGGTCTCCTTCCGCTGAAGAGGTCAGGGCGCCAGAACCCGTGGCCCCCCCGGCAATGGAGCAACGTGGGGTGTCCCCGGTCCCTTCGAGCAACGAGCAGGAAGTCAAGTTGCATAACGATGCGAAGCGTTTTGCGCGGCTCCTGGTCTCGGAAATCAAACTTTACAATGAGCAGAAGGTCCTGGCGGGACGAAAGAATCGTGATCTCTACGACCGGCTTAAGGAAGACATCGACCGCAGCCGAGATATGTATATGAAGCGCGTGTCCCCTTTGGTTTCGAGCAAGATCGATTATTTCCATGATGAGTTAGTGCGCACGCTCGGCGAGAATGACCCGGGTGCTATGGGCAGCGATTGCCCCGGACCCATGATTGGGGCGGCCGCGGAATAATTTCTGCAGGGAGAAGCCTGAAATCGATCGAAAGAGTGTGAGCATCAAGCAATCCCCCGTGTTCTACGGCAGGTCTCTTTTTCGTAGTCCTGCTTTCCTGCATCATTCCTCCCCATTGAAGAGTGCGGCCAGTCTCGTTGTGTTTGCTCTCCTCTTTTTTGCACCACGTCTTCTTCCTATAATTGGGGCGACAGCCAGCCCTCAATCGGAATCCCTGGAGACCCTGGCAAAGCAATTGGCGGCGACGGGAGCTCCTTCCGTAGCGCACCAGCTTGTGCTGGTCTCCCAACAATCTGAAGATCCCGAAATTGCGGCACTAGCCTCCTTTGCCTTGGGTTATTCGGCCTTTCAGAACGGGGAATTCAACTCTGCTGCTGAGTTCTTTGCAAAACCCAACCTCAAGAATCTCGTGGTTGCGGATTACGCCGCCTTGTTCCTTGCCCGGAGCCAGCGTCGGGTCAAGTCTTATCCTGCGGCCCTGGCAGCCCTTGAAGATTTTCCGACCCGCTTTCCATCGAGCCGCTTGGGAGCCGACGTCATTTTGGAGCGGTGTCAGATTTGGATTGAGAGCAATGCGTCAGGCCGATGCATTGATCTTCTGGAAGGACTGCCCAATCTTGATTCCTCACCCCGCCTCCTGCTCGTTGCCGCCCAGGCCTATGAAACTGGATCCAATTGGAGTGCAGAGTCCAAGGTTCTGCAACGTATTGCCTATGGGTATGCGTTGAGTCCAGAAGCCGCGCAGGCCAAGGACATGATACAGACCCTGCGTCGCCTCCACCCTTCGTCGATCCCCCCGCCTACCCCTTC
>JBAVHJ010000129.1:0-2598 GCA_049685715.1 Terriglobia bacterium
GCCCCGCGTGGAGCTCAGGCGTCCGAAGTTGGTGGAGTCCACAACGGTGTTTAATTGGGTAAAATTGGGGTGATTGAAGATGTTTTGAACTTGAGTGCGGAGCTCGATCCGCTTTCCCTCCCACCGCGTGCGGATGATCTTGTTGAGGGCCAAGTTGACATTAAAAAGTCCCGGTCCGGGGATGATATTGCGTCCGGCATCGCCGAAACTCCCCGGCGGTGGATCCACAAAGGCCAGGGTGTTAAAAAAATGAGCGACCGTCTGCTGATCCGTGGGCAATGAAATCGGCAGTCCAGTGAAATCAGCTCGCTCGGATTGGTTGGCTCCCGTGCCGCTGTTGTTGATGGCGCTGCCCAGGACGCGCGGCGTGAAATAATTGCCTGACTGAACGATGGCATTGCCACTGAGTTGCCAATCACCGAAGACGTGGGCGAGGAAGCTATCTTTGCTCAGCCAGCGTTTGCGATCCCCAAACGGAAATTCATAATTGCCATTGAGGATCACCCGGTGCCGGACGTCAAAGCTGGAGAGACCGCGGTCGGCGCGCAGGTTGCTTTCATCCTGGACCACCGTGCCTCCACCTGCGCCGCCGATGGAGGAGGCGTCATCGATCGATTTTCCGAAGATATACATTCCCTGCACTGCAAATCCGCGCGTCATGCGCCGCTGGACGCGCACCTGAAGAGCATGGAAGATCGAAGAGGCCCCCGAGGTGTCATACAAGAAACCTTCGGCGTTGCCGATCTGTAGGCGCTCCTGGGTCGTCAGCGATGACCCCGGGGCGGCCCGGTTGGGCGCCCGCAACAGGTCGAGCTTGGTCCCCTTGGTTCCAAGGTATCCCACCGAGACAACAAAACTTCGGGTGAGCTCATGCTGAATGAGAAAATTCCACTGCTGGACGTACCCCACCTGGTAATTGGGATCCACTGCAAACGAGTTTCGAATGGTCACCCCGGGATTCGGATCCGCCGGAAATCCGTTCTCAAGGGTCAGCACGCGTTGCGTTGAGGTGAGTAATTGGGACGTCACCGCAAAGGGGGGCTGGCTGGCCAGCTGCGGATAGAGCTGGTTGTAAATCGAGGGGATAAAAAAGATGCCGTAGCTGCCGCGCACCACGGTTCTCCTCTTGGCAAACGGACGGAAGGCAAATCCGAAGCGAGGAGACAGGTTGTTATAATCGCCGTTGATCAGCGACCGGGGAAACACCCCGGAAAAGGGACCGGTTTGCCCGGGCAAAACCGCCGCAGCACCGGTGAAGTTAGGAGCGATATCCAAATTCGCGATGCGGTCATACTTCTCCGTCAGGGGCGTGAAAATCTCGTAGCGCAGTCCCAGGCTGAGGGTCAGTCGGGGTTTCACGCGCCAGTTGTCCTGAACATAGCCGGCGTAGACGTTCGAGCGGAAGTAAACGTTGTCTCCCCCAAAACGGCGAGTCGTCGATTGAGGCAGCCCCAGGAGAAAATCTGCGAAGTCAAATCCCGTGTTGGTGAGGGCCTGACCCTGGGGGTCAAATGCTGCCGTGGAAGACCCGCTAAAAATGAAGTTCCCACGGCCGTTCACGCCCCCGCTGGTATTGAGCTCGATGCGGCGAAACTCAAATCCAAACCGCAGGCTGTGCTTGCCGCGGATGAGGGTGAGGTTGTCGGAGACGTGGGACGTCTGGTTCCGGCGGAGCACCGGACTGGTCAGCGAGAGGGCGCCGAAGTTCGTAAAGCTCACCGTCGGCGGGCCAAAATCGATGGGGCTGCCCGAGGTGCCGGTAATCCCGAGTTGCCCCGCCACATCATTGACGAACGCGAAATTGTTCAGCGTCGAGAAACGCAGCCGGTTGAACTGGTAGCGCACCTCGTTGAGCAGTCGCTCGTTGAAGGTATGGGTGTAGGAAGCCGAGAAGTTCTGCCCCCGAGTTGAGGTGGTGGATGATAAATCGGGATAGCCCTGCGACGACAACACATTGCTGCGGCGAAAATTGTAGCTGAACGATAGATTGTTCTTGTTGGAAAGCTTGTGATCAATACGGCCGCTGAAATTGTCGGTGATGTCGGGAAGGCTTTGCTCAAAATGGAAGTTCAAAACTTGCCCGGGGAGGTTGGGCAGGGGGATGAACTTCAGCAGGCCCTGCGCGGCCGGATTAAGGCGGTTCAGAGGGACCTGGTTGTTGGGAAACTGCTGGCGGTTTGTTAGCGGGCTTTGAGGATCGAAAACGGGAATGATCTGCCCCGCGTTGGGACCCGTGGTAAACGCCGTCTGCGAGAAATCGCCGTTGCGTTCCGCCGGCGTCGGCACCGTCGTCGTGGTCGAGAACGGGTCCTTGCTCCGCTGTGACTGCCAATTAAAAAAGAAGGAAGTGCGATCCTTTGACTTGTAGACATGAGGGATGTTCAGGGGGCCGCCGATCGAGCCGCCAAAATTGTTCCGGATATAGGAAGGGCGTGATTGGTCAACGCCCTGAAAGGAGTATGGCTTGGCGTCGAAGACGGAGTTCCGGTAGTTCACAAAGAGATTACCCTGAATCTTGTTCACGCGCGCATTGCGTCCGCCGAATCCCCCAAAGCCGCCGCGGCCTCCTCCACCGGGGCCGCCCGGCCCGCCCATGCG
>JBAVHJ010000130.1:0-2313 GCA_049685715.1 Terriglobia bacterium
CTGGTGACCTTCAATGGGAGTGCGGCCACTTACAGCTATGACGGGGACGGCCGGCGGGTGAAGAAAGTGGTTGGATCTGCGACGACGGTGTTGGTTTATGACGCTCGTGGTCAGATGGTGGCGGAATATTCCAATCAAGCGCCCCCGACGAGCGGCGGTACGAGCTTTCTCACGGCGGACCATCTGGGAAGCACCCGGCTCGTGACGGACTCGACGGGCGCAGTGATCGCGCGACACGACTATGCGCCGTTCGGGGAAGAGATTACTTCGGTGATCGGAGGTCGCGGCGGGGTCACCGGGTATGGCGTGGACGAAGGCCTCCGGCAGAAGTTCACCGGCAAAGAACGTGATACCGAAACCGGCCTCGACTACTTTGGGGCACGATACTACGGCAGTTCAATGGGCAGATTCACTTCGCCTGACCCGAAAATGATCAGTCGGCAGAGGCTGTTCGACCCGCAGCAATGGAACATGTACCAGTACGGTCGCAACAATCCAATCACGATGGTCGATCCCGATGGTCGTGAGGTGAGGATCGCGACCCAAGAGCTGCAAAAGTCGTTCGACCACCTGATGAAGTCCTCGAAATTCAGCAACGCAGTTGCTCCTTTCCAGGGCAAGGGCAAACCAGACCTAATCATCCAACGTGGCCAGCTTCCAAATGACAGGGTCGAAACGGAACGTCCGACTCTTGGACTGACGAAATCCTCCATCGTTCCGTCGATTCAGACTTGTTCCTCAGCTACGGATTGCACCAGCAGCCCAGCCAAACTAAAAGAAGCGACGGTCACGATCGATGACCGGGTAAAGGAAGGGACCGGCAAGGAGCAGATAGATGGTGTCTTAGGTCATGAAATCAGCCACGTAAATGACAGTGAGAAAGATCCGCAGGGTTCCATCGACGAGACTAACAGGAACGCGAACCTTCACCATGATGACCGATCCGAGGAGCAGCGGGCGGATGGGTTCTCAAACGACGTGCGAAAGGAAGTGAAGCAGGAAGAAAAGCGGGAAAAGAAAGAAAAGAAGGAGAACCCAGACTAATGAAGCACATCACAATGTTGGTGGTTGTTGTCCTGGCGTCTACGTTCTCCGTCAGCTTGGCACATGCACAGACCGCGCCCAGCGATGAGCAGGCACGAGCACTTGCCATCGAAGCCGTTACCAAAGCAACCGGAACCGCGAAGGCCGAACTGAATACCAGGCGGCTGGAGAATCTGGAAGACGATTTTTTCTCGTTCCAAAGACTGATCAAGGGCCAAATTAAGAAAGCCGCATATTTTTACCATGTCCAAGATGGAGGCTGGCACATCATCAGCCCTGACGAGGTGACGTACAGCACTCATTCATCGCGGGTTTGGTACGTGGCCATCTCAACGACGGACGGTGAGGCCTTTGGCCTTTTCGGGTTCAAAAATGCAACTGAAGACTTTACAAGGCTCGTGACGAAACTACCTGTTGAGGTTCTGAACACATCGAAAGCCCAGAGCTTCGCCCGCTTCTACCTCGATATGATTTACCAGCAACAGTTCATCATTTACGATGAGCTCTCGCTAAAACACCATGCCGAAGATCACTTCGTGGGCTATGCCAATTCGCAGGAGCCGATCGCGAAAAAGGAACAGCGGTTTCATCATTGGTGGAATGAATTTAAGGCCACGAAGATGACTGGCCCTTTAGCCCCCACGGCGAAAGCTGAGGGCAATAACCGCTATCGGGTTGAGATGAAGATTTTGCAGATGACCGTTGGCCTACCGCCTGAACTGTGGCAATGGTCACTCGAAATCCACAGCGATGGGGCATCTCGACTGGTAGAGAAGCGACCCCTCTTTCCAACAAAAGTCGGGACTACGGCTACGACGCGCTGAGCTTCATGTACGACGCGAACATTATCGTGTACGACGCATCCGGGTACAAGTTCACCGGCAAAGAACGCGATGCCGAATCCGGCCTCGATTACTTCGGTGCCAGATACTACGGATCGAACACGAGCAGGTTTACCACCCCAGATCCGCTATTGGCGACCCTGAGGCAAGAGAATCCCCAGACTCTGAATAAGTACACTTATACTCCAACAAAAAATGGGGACAGCCACGAAGACGAATGGGTGGGGTCAGATCCCGACAAGTAGACATTTGACACATCTGTCATTATAGGGCTCCATCTGGATCAAAGCTCGATTGCTTATGCTTTTGACAATCGAAAAGGTACCCACCTTGATCATCTAAAAGGTACCCACCCCCCAGGGGTTTTAATAAAAGGAATGTCATGAATCAAGAGGGGCCGGGGGCCCCCACTTGATTCATCTCCTTA
>JBAVHJ010000131.1:0-3513 GCA_049685715.1 Terriglobia bacterium
AGCGTAACGTTGGCAGGGCCCGCTCTGGGGCTCGGTGGTACCAGCATTTGGACGACATAGCTAGACGGGTCGGAGATGTTAGTCCCGATCAGGGTGTGAGGCGAGGCGGGTGGCGCACCAATAAAAATGTTGTAGTTCTTTGCTTGGTCCATCAAACCTGAGATATTGAGGTTCACTGCCATTGGCGCGGACTGGTTGACAAGTTGTGGAACCACGGTGAATTGACCGGGCAAAGGCAGGGCATACGTCCCTGGCGACCGAACGTCTAGGAATGCCACGCCTCGTGAGCTGGCCCCGAATATCATCCCCGTCTCATCTATCGCAAGTGGAGTGTTGCCGACCCCGAGATTGGGCACCAATCCGAGCAAAGTGAAATTCTGGGTGTCAAGGACTGCAACTTCATTGACTAAAGTTGGCCCAAAGCCGCCGAACGCGTACAGTCGTTTGCCATCAGCGCTGTAAATCATGTTGCTCGAGCCACCCAACCATGGAATTGAGCCAACCAAGTTTCCTTGGGAGTCGAAAAACCCCACTCCTCCCTGATCAAGCCAACCGGCGAATTGGCGGCCATCTGGCCGAAGGGCATTGAACCGTCCGCCGGAGACCGGTGGAGAAAATCTGTTTTTCGAAGCATCAAAAAACGTAAACACTCCGCCGCTGGGGCCTGACCAGGTGACGAAAGCGGTCGAGCCATCGGCTGTGCGATGAAGCTCACTTGGGAAAAATAAGTCTGGGAATTTGATGGCGGTCATCTGATCTGTCATCTGATCCCACAAATAAACATAGGTCATGCTGGAATACCCGTGCCGGCCGAGAATGAGCACACTCCCTGAGGAGACCGCAACAAGATACTGTGGAAATAGAAAATCGACGCTGATCCCTGGGGTTGAGAGGCGCGGTGCCGGAACCAGACGCGTGACCTCGAGGAGGTCAGGATTTATGACGGCTATGTTCGGAGAATAGCCACCCACCAAGACTGCGGTTCCGTCAGGTGTCTCATCAATCCCGAATGGCTGCTCGACGGGAATCGTGGCCACTAGGTGGCCGTCGATGGACGAAAGGACCCGGACTTGATTTGTGTCCTGGAGCGTTACGAAGACGAGTTTACGCGCTGCATCGTAGACCGCTCCTTTGACATTCTCATCGGTTCGGACGAAGGTGCTTCGAGTTGGTGTGGTAACCTGCGGGAACGATACCGTGATGCTCAGGATAACAACCGCTACGCTCGTCTGGCCTGAGGCGAAGTCGCTTGCCGTTATTATGATCGGAACGTTCTGGACTGGCTGGGCCACCGCCGAAGCCCTAACGCCTAGCTTGACTGGATGGTCGGAGGTCATCAAACCATACTCACGATAATCGAAATCCACCCCGCAAGCATTGAGCGAAGGAGTATGTTCGGCCATTCTAAGTGTGGTACCCGGACCTGCAGCCGCAGAAACTTGCACGGTGCCAATTGATGCGGGCGTAAGCGATAAAGTGGCAGGGGTGACCGAAACCTTGTATGGTAGCGGAGAATAGACTTGAACCACAAAGAGGTATGTGTGGCTGATCGTCCCACTGGTTCCGCGAATGGTGACAGTGGCACCGCCTGCCGGTGCCGATATGTCGGCGGTCAGGGTCACCTGCTGGCTTTGTCCTGTAGCGAGGGTGAAGGGATTCGATGGAGAAACATGTACTCCTGCCAGCAAGCCTTCAAAAGAAATGGACACCTGACCAGAAAATCCGCCTGTGCCACTAATTGAGGTTGTGAATGGAGGAAACGAACTTCCAGGATTAAGCTCAACTTGGCCCAGCCGAACGCACGGTGCATAGGTGGCGGAAAGAGAGAAGTCTGGAGTTGTGGCCGACGATTGAGATCCAGAGAGGCAGTACGCCCCTCTCCCTCCGTAACTTAACAGCCAGATCATTGCCAGGATGCGAGCGAGTATGCCGTACCGAACCCGTATAGTTTTTAAAGTCATAAATTCACCAATCTGCCCATCAAGATGAAATGCCCTCTAACAGCGGTACCAGGAGGGCGCAATGTCAAGAGGATTAAGTGGTGTTGTACACAGCGGGCCCTCAATGTGTGACCGGACCAACGGCGATGTCGTATCTGACTTCGTCCCTGCATGCAGCGGCGCATGACTCAAGATCAAAACAAGTAGTGCTTGCGTTAGGTATGACTTAGCTCTTATTGGCCTGAGGCCTGAAGGTCGATTGCCAAACTTAAATCGAACCACAAAGGAAGATAGAGAGAAACATCTTGAAGACATGGTTTCTCCGAATGGGGGTCAGAGCGCATCCGTCATTGGACGCCGTAGAGGGAACAAAAAGCCTCACGCGTGCTTGCATCCAGTGTCGGTCTCAGAGAATCGAGGGAATTTACAGCAGACACGTGCACGCAACAACGCCGAACTGTGTGAAATGTAGCACAACAGGCACCTTGGTGTCTACACGGCCGCCGTATTTGGAAGGATTATCTTGAATTAGGGCGCTTCGGGATGCAAGTTCGGGACTCTCCCGAATCTTCGCTTTGCTTTCTAACGTGCAGCTTCAGGGGCCAGCGACCAGCAAGCGAATCGCCGCTGGTTGACGGTCCCCTGGAATCGCGGGTCATACTTCCTTGCTGGAAAGAGCGTTCTCGATGCGTCGGTCCGGCACCAGCCAGACCATGGCAACCAGCACGTACAGACCCTGGGAGGTCCAATGCGACCAGAACGCTGTCAAAATCGCAATGACGTAGATGAGCGGCGATAGCTTTCCCTTCCAGTCACTGCCGATCGCTTTCTTCAAAAGGGAGTCACGACCTTGGGATGCAATGATAAGTTGCTGCAATATCCAATACGCGACAGCGGCCATGAGCAGAACGACACCATAGACGGCCGACGGTGCCGCGGCAAAGTGGTTCTCGCCCATCCAGCCCGTGGCGAAGGGAAACAGCGACAGCCAGAACAGCAGGTGCAGGTTGGCCCAAAGGATCGGCCCCGTCACCTTGTGACACGCATGCAACATATGGTGGTGGTTGTTCCAGTAGATGCCCACGTAGACAAAGCTCAACACGTAGCTCAAGAACACTGGGACCAGTGGGACAAGAGCTTTAATGCCCTCGCCATGAGGCACCTTCAGCTCCAGCACCATGATGGTGATGATGATGGCGATTACGCCATCGCTGAATGCTTCGAGCCTGTTCTTTCCCATTCATGCTTCGAGCCTGTTCTTTCCCATTCATGCCTCGCGCCTGCTCAGAGAAACTTCCACCTCACACAGACCGCTGCCGGCGCCGGCAGCTCTCCCCTTCATTCATCTGCCGGTCCCTGAGTCTAACTAAACAGGAGAATCCTTACGGGTTCTGAGTCAGCCATTGATCGACTGGAATCCAGTCCGTCTCAGTGGTACAAGTAACTGCATTGCAGACGTCAAACCTGTAGATAGGATGAATTTCCCAGAGCGACACCCGCCGAGGATCGCCCGGAATCTCCGATCCATCCTGGCAAGGAGTGTGACTCGAATCGAAAAAAAGCTGTCCGGTCA
>JBAVHJ010000132.1:0-2017 GCA_049685715.1 Terriglobia bacterium
ACCCACGCCATCATCACTAAACTCAACCAGAGCTTCATCACTCCCTTCGATCGCGAGGATATTCACCGCCTGGCTTCCTCCCTCGACGACGTGCTCGATTTCGTCAACTCCGCGGCGCTGCGGCTCGTGATGTACAAAATCACCACACCTCCGCCCGTCTCCGCTGAATTGGCTGGAGTCATCGTCTTGCAATGTGAGGAACTGGCCAAGGGCGTCTCCTTGCTGGAAAAGAATGGTGACGTGATGGAGCACTGCGAAGAAGTGAACCGCCTCGAGGACATGGCCGACCACGTCAGCCGCCGGGCCATCGCCGATCTCTTCGAAAACGAAAAAGATCCTATCCAGCTCATCAAACTCAAAGAACTGTACGAAGTGCTGGAATACGCCACCGACAAAGCCGAGGACGCAGCCAATGTTCTCGAGGCTATCGTCGTCAAGAGCACATAACACAGGTTTCAATGTTTCAGAGTTTCAAGGTTTCAAAGACCCTGAAACGATTTGCAACCTCAAAACCCATGATCAGTCGCGGCCAATCCTGAAACCTTGAAACGTTGAAACCTTGAAACAATGAATAAAGACGTCCTGCTGGTACTGATCACGATCCTGGTCGCGCTGGCCTTCGATTTTCTCAACGGATTTCACGATTCCGCCAACAGCATCGCGACGGTTGTTTCCACCCGCGTGCTGTCTCCGAGGTTGGCCGTCCTGTGGGCCGCCACCTTTAACTTTCTCGCCGCCTTCTTCCTGGGCACCGCCGTCGCCAAAACCATCGGCAAGGGAATGGTCCGGATCGATTCCGTCACGCAATATGTCGTGATCGCTGGATTGCTGGGAGCCATCGTCTGGGATCTGCTGACCTGGTGGTGGGCCCTCCCCACTTCTTCTTCACATGCGCTGATCGGCGGATACGCCGGCGCGGCCATCATGCGTTCGGGCTTCCACGTCATCATCATCGAGGGCTGGTACAAGACGCTGATCTTCATTGTCGTCGCTCCCATCATGGGCCTCGTCCTCGGGTTCAGCTTTATGGTCGCGATCTTCTGGCTGCTGCGCAACAAGCCTCCACAGCGCATCGACGGATGGTTCCGCAAGCTGCAGTTATTGTCCGCGGCCGGCTACAGCCTTGGCCACGGCGGCAATGACGCTCAGAAAACCATGGGAATCGTGGCCGGCGCTCTCTACAGCGCGAAATATATGAGCTCGTATGACATGGCCAACAACTGGGGACACTATCACTGGCCCATCATCCTCGCCGCGCACAGCGCGATCGCTCTCGGAACCTATTTCGGCGGGTGGAGAATCGTTCACACCATGGGTTCGCGCATCACAAAACTGAAGCCGGTGGGCGGCTTCTGCGCCGAAACGGCGGGAGCCATCACGCTATTCGCGACAGCGCTGGCTGGAATTCCCGTGAGCACTACGCACACCATAACAGGGGCGATCATCGGCGTGGGTGCCACCAATCGCCTGTCCGCCGTACGCTGGGGCATCGCCAGAAAAATCGTCTGGGCCTGGATCCTGACCATCCCGGCATCGGCGTTGGTAGCAGCCGTAGTATTCGAAATAGTCCGCTGGATCCACCCCGGCGCCTAGTTTATGTAGCGCGGGCGCCCCGCCCGCGGCCTTTGCTTTGTAGCTGCCAGCAACGAATCCCTACCAACTCGAAACAAGATACTCGAAACTCCCCCTCATGGATCCCGAAGTTATCGTGTAATACCTAGGGCTCGGTTCGAGGTCAACCCTTTCCCGCGGCATTCCGTCACAGACCTTTCCGCGCATATTTGGCAGAGTGCAATCGGGAGATCTATATGAAGATCTTTTTCCTGCTCGGCACCTTGGGCGCTTGCCTCGTGCTTCCGGTGGGCGTTGTAAGAGATGCCCCTAAGCCCGAAGCCCCGCAGTGTGGTTCCCCAGCGGACGACGAAGCCATCCGCGGGATTTCAAAAGCATGGAAAGAGGGATACAACAGTGGCCACGCCGCCCAGGTCGCCGCCCTTTACTCCGAGGACGCGTACTA
>JBAVHJ010000133.1:0-2665 GCA_049685715.1 Terriglobia bacterium
GCGCTCGCCTCGCCACACCAACCCGCCCTCCCAATAAAGGTCCGCCTCCAACCTGAATTCCGGACATCAAGCCGCGGCGAGAGGATCGTCCTTTTTGTAAATGTTGGCTTTCAGTCACTCCCTGGAGCTTCGGGGAGGAGAATTCGTGCGAGCCGATTTCTCATCGCAGTCCACACGAATCACGCGGCCGCGAGCAGAGTGCCGGGGCGTCCTCCCGATCTGATTTCAAATTTCATATCAAACAAAAACGATCCTGGGAGACCCTTGTCCCGGCCAGGATCGTTTTTCGTTTGAAGAAGAAAGGGGGGATGACACGATGCCCCTTGTCTGGTAGCCCTTTGAGCACCTCTAGTTCTTGGGCGGAGGTGGAGTTGGAGCGGGTTTCGGCGCCGGTGCGGCCGGTTGGGCGCCTGCCGCATCGTAACGACGAATAATCTCTGTCGTGATATTTGACGTAGGGGCGTACCAGAGCACACCGCTCTGAGATGAAGAAACGTCCAAAACGGCAGTGTAAGCCTGCTCGTTCGCATATTGGCCGATGACCTTCAACATCTTCCGGCCGATCTTGTTGACAATCTCGGTCGACAGGTTCTGGAACTCATCTTGAGCATCCTGTTGCTGACGCTGAAGTTCCTTGCCTTTCTGATCAATCTGTCGTGCCAGCTGGGCCTTGGCTTCGTCGTTGAGGGTTGTTGCCTGATCCTGAAGCTGCTTCTGCATGGCTTCAATGTCCTTCTGCATCTTCTCAAGCTCAGCCCTCTTGGCAGTGGCCTTCGCATTAAGGATGGCGGACTCCTTTTTCCCCTCTTCACTGCTGGCGATGGCTTGTTGGATATCGATGATGGCGATTTTTGAAGGCGGCTGCGCCTGGGACAAGGTCGGGATCAGGCAGGATGCAATCACCAACAAGGTAACTTGGGTTAAGGTTTTTCTCATCAATTCAGTTCCTCCTCCTGAATGATAATAATGGGATCGGCGCGTTTTTGTCAAAGCCCGCGATTGGGTCTTCAAAAACACCCGTGCCGGGTCTCAGAACGTTCGACCGATTGAAAACCGGATGGTGCGTGATGGTTCCTTGATCGAGATGGGCGCCAAAAATGGCGATGCCAGAACCTGAGTCTTGAAATAATTGGGATCGTTAAAGAGCGCGGAAATGTCACTGACACGACTGCGCGTGAAAGGATCGGTAGGAATAAACCCGGGGGGGGTGAAGACGGTACTTAGCCGTGAGATGTTGAAGGCATAATAAAGGCGGAACGGCGCGTTCACCACCGGAAGTACCACCTGGAGCTCCAAACCCACCGAAGAGCGAAGTGTAAAGTTGGTCCCCTTCAGGAGGGGAACGCTGGTGTCTCCCAATACATCGGGGGTGGAGAGAGTCAGCTGAGAGTGTTTGAGGACGAATGACGAGCCGGCATCCGCAAAGGCCGCGAGTGTCACCGGACCAAAGATGGGGATTCGATACTCGGCGTTTGCAACAAGCTGCGTGTCGCCGCCGGGTTGGATCAGCCGTCTCGTCTGAAACGACTGAAAATTGAACTGTTGTCGCCCGTCCGGAGTGAAGAGGGGATTGCCCGCCGCATCGGTCAAGGGTTCTGCAAAAGACACCTGCTGCGGGAACAGGGCAATGGGGGAGACCGCACGGATGTCGAACCCGCGGATGGAATCTTCTCCCCCGGTATAAAACCTCTCATAGGGCGGCGCCACCAGGTTCGTCGATATGGTTTGACCGGGGTGGGAAGGATCGGGGACCGTCGTCGAACCGAATCCCGATACAAAGGAGCCCAGGAAGTGAACTCCCACGACGTGCCGGCCTTTGTTAACAGGGTGGAAGTACTTGAAATCGACGACCGGCCGATAGGTATTGACATTGCCGCCCAAGATGGAGCCCTCAAAGTCCATCGCCACAAAAAGGCTCTTGCCGGAATGCGGGGTGAACGGATGGTCCACGGTGGAGAAGGAGTAGGAGGGAGTGACCTTGTGGGAGCGAATGTTGGATAATGCGCTGGGCCCCCCCAGGCTGTTGAACGTCAGAAGGTTGAAAAACTGCTGCGCCGCCGCATTCAAGTTGGTTAAGGATGAGTTCTCAAGACTGAAGGTCAAACCCACCCGCGTGAACGGCCGTAGAGGGTAACTCCCAAAAACCGTGAACCCTGAAGAATCCTGGGTGTATTGCTGCAGGTTGTTGGGATCGCCCAGCAAGTCCGTGGACGACAGTCCCAGGGCCAGCGCCGTCTCCCGCGCCTGGTCAAAGCGGAAGCTGCGCGTAAAGATCGTAAACCCGGTGGTCAACGGGCGATCACGGAAATAGGGCTCCGTAAACCCAAACAGGAGGTTCTTTTGCCGGGTCCCCCCCTCGATCTGCATGGTCAGCGTTTCGCCCAATCCGAGAAAGTTGTTGGTCTGATAGGTCAATCCGATAAATGTGCCGGCGACACCGCTCGCCCCGCCGTTGAAACTGATCGATTGCTTTCCCCGTTCTTTCAGTTTCAGTGTTAAATCCACCTGCCCGCTCTGCTCATTCAATTTGACATCGGCATCTTTTTCCGCCTTCACCGGCTCGAAGAAACCCAACTGGTTGATACGGAGCAGGCTCAGATCCCACAGGCGGGTGTTGTACACGTCTCCTTCGTCGATCATCATCTCGCGCCGGATCACCTTGTCC
>JBAVHJ010000134.1:0-1583 GCA_049685715.1 Terriglobia bacterium
AGGTGATTCTTGACAACTCCAAGACCGGGCCCGGCCCTGTCGTGTTTGATCATTGGCTCCACCGCTCCATGTTTACATGCCGGCTCTGCCATGTAGATGTCGGCTTTGCCATGGCGGCGAAGGCTACTGGCATCAGCGCCACCTCGAACCGCCAAGGTTTCCATTGCGGCGCCTGCCATGATGGGAAGAAAGTGTTCGAAGGGAGAACCATCTTCCCCGCCTGTTCTGATACCCGCAACGACAAGGATAATGACCAGCAGTGCGACCGGTGCCATTCCCTCGGTAAGAAGGGCGTTAGGAAATACGAGTACAGAGAGTTCACCGCGAAATTCCCGAAAGGCATTTACGGTGTGAATTGGGAAGCAGCGGAAAAGTCAGGAGTCATCAAACCCGCCGATTTTATTGAAGGTCTGTCCGTCAAAAGGACGAAGATGCAGAACCGGCAAGATTTTTCCGTTACCTCAGCTTACTGGTGGGTCCGCCCTGTCGGCTTCTCTCACGAGAAGCACTCCGTTTGGAACGGCTGTGAACTCTGCCATCCCGAAATATTCCCAACCGCACAAAAAGACACGGTCCGCTTCTCGATGTTTTCTAATATCGAAGGGCGAAACTGCGGGGCCTGCCACGGGAAGGTCGCTTTCCCGCTCAATAACTGCCAAGGGTGTCACCCGAACGCGCCGATCTGGGCTCCATAACAACGATTGCAAGCGGAAAATTTACAATCTCACCGGCAGCGAACCACTTTTCTAAACACAATCCCTAGTGGTCATCTTCCTGGTTAACCGCAACATTTCGCGTCTTGCACCTTGAGTCCCTTACTAAAGTCTCAACCTGAAACTTTCTTATTGACAACAAAAGATTTAGGCGTAGGATGTGGACAAAAGTGGTTGAAAGTGGACCAACTATTAGAGGTTGTGGGCAGCAAGCGTCACTTTCGAGGCGCCAGTGATTTCTGAGACTGACACCGAAAAAAAACGGCCCGACGAACCCGAATCCACTGCGTTTGTAACCGCTTCTACCTCCCTCGTGGTAGTGGCTGTGGTAGCAGCCATAGGTAAACGGACCCCATCAGCGAGCAAAACGCATGTTTCGCGGCAATCACCCAACGCGCGTCGACGAAAAAGGACGGTTGAAGGTCCCGGCCGAATTCAAGCGCGTGATCGACGAGAAATATGCTCAGAAATTCTACATCACAAGTCTGGATGGAATCGTTGCTCAAGTGTATCCCTTCGAGGAATGGGAGCGGATCGAGCAGAAGTTGGCTGCGCTGTCGACTTTCAACCCGACGAAGAAGAAGTTCCTGAATCGCACGAATTATTACGGGCAGGTCGTGGAGATGGACGGGCAGGGGCGCCTGCTGGTGCCGCAGATCCTGCGTGAGTCGGCGCAGATTCGCGGTGAAGTGGCAGTGCTCGGCAATCTGACCTACCTGGAAGTCCGGAACCTGGAAGCGTTCCGCAAGGAGATTGAAGAGCAAGCGTTCACGGATGAAGACACCAAGACGCTCGACGAATTGGGCATCTAGTGGGTACGGATTCTGGACAAGACATCCCCGAGCGGGGTGGACGTGGAGCGGTTGGACA
>JBAVHJ010000135.1:0-3050 GCA_049685715.1 Terriglobia bacterium
TCATGATCACTAGCGTTTGATCGTCCCTCTGCGGGGAGCCGGCGGCGAATTCACGAACGGTCTCAAAAAGTATGGTTTTCAGTGCGGCCGGATCCAAGTGGCATTGGGCCTTGATGGTCTCGAGCAAGCGCTCGGTTCCAAATTCTTCGCTCTCGTGGTTCATGGCTTCCGAGATGCCGTCGGAGTAAAACACAATGGTGTCTCCCGCCGCGAACTCCACTTTGCGTTCGTCGTAGACCACGTCCTGAAACATGCCCAAAGGAACCCCTGAAACCTCCAGCAGCTCGACCGCTCCGTTATGACAAAAGATAGGCTTGGGCAATCCCGCATTGGAGATGACCATTGTCCGGGCGGCTTCATCCCAAACCGCATAACACAACGTCATATACCGGCCTTCGATGCGGCGCTGGCAGAGCGACCAGTTGACGCGGACCAGCATTTCAGCCGGTGAATATTGCCGAGTGGCGCGCGTTCGAATAATCCCGCTGGTCATAGCGCTGTAGAGCGCCGCAGGAGCCCCTTTGCCCGAGCCGTCTCCCACCGCGATGGCAAGCTTGGAGCCCTCGTAAGGAAGGAAGTCGTAGAGATCCCCTCCCAGGATGTGGGCGGGTTTGAACTCCGCGGCGATTTCCATTCCCTCCAGGTGAGGAATTTCATCGCTGACGAGATGATACTGGATCTCGCGGGCAAACTGCATTTCACGTTCCATACGTGCTTCCTGCCGGGCGACGCGCTCATAGAGACGCGCGTTCTCAATCGCCGCGGCAATCTGGCTGGCCAGCAGAGTCAATATCCGTTCGTGCTCCTCCGTAAAATAACCCACCTTGCGGTTCTCCAAATCCAAAACCCCGATGGCCCGGTCCTTATGGATCAGTGGAATAATCAGCTCAGAACGGGTTTCCGTATTGCAGCAGAGGTAACGGGGATCTTTCAGCACATCATCCACCCGAATGGCTTTTTTTTCCGCCGCCGCTAAACCGACCAAGCCTTCTCCCAGGGCTACCCTGAGTTTCTCCTGGGTCCTCTGATCGAATTTGAACGATATGCGTGTCTTGAGCACGTTCTGCCGCTCGTCAACCAGCATGACGGCAAACATTTCGTAATCGATGACCTGCTTGATGAGTTCTGCCACCTTTTTCAGAAGGCTTTCCAGATTCAGGATGGCGACCATTTGCTCGCTGATGGCGTAAAGGGTGCTGAGCGTGTCGGCCTGTTTCCGTGTCCGCTCGTAAAGGCTCGCATTCTCGATCGCTGTGGCGATTTGGCTCCCCAACAATTGAAGAACGCTTTGATGGTAGGAAGAAAAGAAATGCGGCTTTGGACTCTCGATATCCAGAACCCCAATCACCCGGCCTTTGGCAATCAGTGGGACGGCCAGTTCTGATCTCACCGTATCGTAAGCCTTGATGTAACGGGGATCCTTGGACACATCTCCCACCAGGATCACGCGCCGCTCCGCAGCCGAGGTCCCAATCAACCCCTCCCCCATCTTGATGCGGATGTTGCTGACGACCTCCGGAGAATGGCCAATCGCAAAGCGGATAAAAAACTCCTGGGTGTGTTCGTCAAGTAGAAAAATGGCGAAGATCTGGTAATCGACGACCTTTTTGAGCAGTTGAGCAATCTTGGGAAGCAGTTCATCCAGGTCCAGGATGGCATTGATCTCCCGGCCAATCTCCACCATGGCGGTGAGGACACGATTACGCTCTTCGAGTTCTCGCTTGACCGACGCCGAGGTGGTTCGGATGTTGTATATAGTTTGGATGCGATCTTTCATACACTCTCACCGGGCACCTTTTCGCCGCCCGGACCCCTCGGAGTACATGAGGCCGATGTGGAGTTGAAGCTGTCGCTGCGTCCACTCTTCAGCCGCTCATAAAAATATAGGCAGGATGTCTCCTGCCTCGTTTCCAACAAGAATTTCCCCCTCAGGGCTACGCGGGCCTTTTCACCTCAGGAGCGTGCTTGAATCCTTCGACAATCTTGATGCTGGCACTGGCGCCAATTCGGGTGGCCCCTGCGGCCACCATCTGTTTTACATCTTCGAAGGTCCGCACCCCCCCGGAGGCCTTGACGCCAATGTCCGGCCCCACGATTCGTCGCATCAACTCAATGTCTTTAGCCGTGGCGCCGCCCCCGGAAAAGCCGGTCGATGTTTTAACAAAATCCGCCCGGGCGGCTTTCGCCAGAGTACAGGATTTGATCTTCTCCTCGTCATTCAACAGGAAAGTCTCAATAATCACCTTGGTAATGGCCCCATAGCGGTGACAGACGTCGACCACGCCCTCGATATCCTCTTCCACGAGGGTATAATGGCGTGACTTCAAGGCGCCAATGTTCATGACCATGTCCACTTCGTCCGCCCCCAGGCAAATGGCCTGTTTGGCCTCGAAGGCCTTGACGCTGGGCAAGGTGGCCCCCAAGGGGAAGCCGACGACCGTGGCGACCTTCACGCAGGAGTCCTTCAACATCCGGGCGCACAACTTGACCCAGGCCGCATTGACACACACACTGGCAAATTGATACGTCCGGGCCTCTTCGCAGAGTGCGCGGATCTGCTCTTCCGTGGCATCCGGCTTCAACAGGGTGTGATCGATCAGGTGGGCAATGCCCTGATCGATGCAGGACAGGCCCGAACAGGTGGAAATCCGGTCAGCGCCGCATTCGAGTATCTTGTGCGTCTTGACGGAGCAATCGCCGTGGCATTCGCTGGCGCATTCCTGGCTGATGCGGTCATCAATCCATAGACTCTCAGCTTGCCCCGAAATCCCTCCCCGGGGCATGCGTGACCACAGTTCGGCGGCAATTGATTCAATCAGTTTTTCAAGGTCCGTTGTGGCCATTCTTCTCTCTGAAAGATGCAGCGGAAAACTCCTCTTGACCTCCCGGTTCTGCTCCGCCTGCGTGTGGGACCTCGCTGCGGGGAGTGGAGGTAAAAGCGGTTCCCTTAGTCTTTCTTCAAGAACTTCTTTTCGATCTCCATGATTTTGTCGACGCGCTTCTGATGGCGGCCGCCGGCAAATTTGGTATTCAGCCAGGTCGTCACGATG
>JBAVHJ010000136.1:0-2897 GCA_049685715.1 Terriglobia bacterium
GTACTGGCCCTTCTTCAGTTCCACGCGCCAGTCCAGGGTCGGGTCATCGAGCTTCCCGGTCCATATCAACTGGGCCTGCGCCTTCCCCGTCAGTCCCGAAAAAATCCGCCGGCCGAACTCATCAAGTTCCACATCGATCAACGACCGGAACGGTTCAACGAACTCAAACTCACCCGTGGACAACGTGGTCTCCAGGCGAGGCATCAGGTTTTGCAGGTTGTAAACGCGGCCGTTCATCTCAAAATGAGTCGAGGCCAACTCCCCCTGCAGATTTTTGAACCGAACCTCCCCGGTCACCAGGCTAAGCAGACCTTCGAGCGAAGCTGATTTGAACTCGATCCATTTTCTAGCGCTTTTCACGGGTTCTCGACTCGGACCCATAGAGACGGGGCCCCCCGGGGCCGCCGCTTCAACCGACATTCTCAGCTGTTCGGCCCTGGAGCGGACATGGATGGAGATAGGGGAGGCTCCTTGTCCCTCCATCTTTAAATCCAGGTCATAGAATCCCTCTAAGCCCTTTACAGGGACCTTGGGAGAACCCAAATAGGCGTTCAAAATCCGCAGATTAAAATGCTTCAGCGCCAGATCGAGATTGCCGCTCAGCGTGCTGAGATCGTCAGGAACAAATACGGCAAAGTTTCCCTTGACCTCAAGATTCGATTCCGGGTGGTCGTCATCGATGGCATCCATTTGCAAGCGGGTTTTGCGCCGGATATCAAGGGTCGAAATGGAAAAGTTCCGAAGGCGGATATGCTGTACCAGGGGTAGGGCCAGGGCCTGATCTTGAAATGTGGCGACTACGTTCCTCAATTCTACGCCGGTCTTCTCGAGATCGATAGCGTTGTCGGGGTCGTTCCCGGCGGTCACGAGATCGGCAATATTCCAGCGTCCGTCAGGCAGGCGTGCTGCCAGAAAATCCCCATCCTCCACCCGGATAAGATCCAGCACGATGCGACCTCGCAACAGCGCCCAGGGGCTCAACTCCATCTTCACCTCATCGCCCCTGAAGAAAGGATGACCCTCGTGATCCTGGATGTTCAAACCGGCCACCCACAGCGTGGGCCGCCCAAACAGGTTGGTGTTGATGCGATCGAAGGTCACAGGATAGCGAAGGGCATCGCTGAGGTGTTTTTCAAAAAAGCGCTTGGAGTACTGGCTCCCCAAAAGAACCGGAACCACAAATTCAAAGAACAGAAAAACGAGTGCGAGCAGCAAGAGCTCCAGGCGCGTCGCCCTTGACCGGTGATGCCAGAAATCCAGGGCTTTTGCCTTGAACCCGTGCGGCGTGTTCTCTTTTTCTTTTTTCGTCATTTTCGAAATTACTTGTGGAAGCTGCGGTGGGGCGGACGTCTCGTCTGCCTTTGTATGGGTCAGCTATGCGGCAGACGGGACGTCTGCCCCACTCCAAAGAGTACCCCAGGCCTACGGTTTGAACACCATGAGGAACAGAATAACCACCAGCAGCACAAAATTGATTCCCGAGAGCAAATTCCAACGGGCCACGATCTTCGAAAAAATCACCGGAAAATCCTCCACACCCTGTTCCGCCAACGCCATCACCTTTCTGGAAATGGGGGCTTGTGCAGCCATCGCCAGGTAAAGCACCACGAAAAACAAAATGACCGAATACAAGAGCCATGGATTGGAATTTAGCTTCAGAGGGACCGGGGCCCCGACCCCCATCCAAAAACCACTGATCAACAACAGGAGGGCTCCCAGGTGCAGGGTCCACGTATTCATCCGGTGCAGGGTCTTCATTGCAAATAAAGTCACCTTGGAATCACCCGTCAACACGGCCTGATGCATGCAGACCCACCCTGCCACCACACCGCCTAAAACGAGCGCTCCACCGAGAACATGAATCCACAACAACCATCGAACCATTGCTTCCCGCTTCTCTCTAGATGCTTATTCTGCCGGCCTTGGCCAGCCGGCAGTTTCCCGTTGGCCCGCTAATGATGAACGGCGTTTGGCCGGTCCCATTCTGCGTCCTCCAGGCAGACCTTGAAGGATTCCTTAGAAGCCCTCCGCATGAGATCGCTCTCCCTTACCATCCCATGAGGTATCGCTCTCGCCGCACATCCGCGCCACCGAACAGGGTATCGAATTTCGGGTCCACGCCCACAGCCGTCATGCCCGTGTACATTCCATAGGGTCCGAGGACAGTCACCTGGTGTCCTTTGGCCCGCAACGCGTCAACGACGCCCGGGGCAATCCTGCCCTCCAAACTCAAGTCGCCCGGCTTGTCCTGGTGATTATCAAAGGAACTGAAAGGATGGTCGGTGTTAAACCGGGGCGCTTCAATGGCCTGTTGGATCGGCATTTTGAAATCAATCAGGTTGAGCAGAACGTTAAGCACTTGTTGATCCTGGCTATCGCCGCCAGGGGTGGAGAGGGCGAGATAAGGCTTGAGTTTCTTTGCGGACACTCCTTCCGTCGAAGGGACATTGAATTTCGATCTGCCCTCCGGCGCCCCCGGAGGATCCGCGTGGAGGGGCGAGTCGATGTCCGAGATCAGGACGATGGTCGGCGTCAGCGTCGTCCGCGGGCGCTTTCCCCCGACCAGATAGTTCGGGGATTTCTCGTCCAGCGAAAAGACCTGGGCGCGGTTGGAAAGGGGAACGCCGGTATCACCGGCAATGAAGGCCCCCCCCAGAATCCAGCCCGAGGAGGGAGAGGCAGAGAACAAGTTGCCATCCTTGTCGACCGCATTCACACACGTCGTGTCACCGGAGACAAAACCGATCGCGGGATCACCCTCGACACCGGGAAAATAGATTCCCTGATTTGGTTTGGAGTCGTTCAATCCGGGGACCAAGTTTCGTTGTTCCGCGATTCCTTCATACTTCCACGGATCGCCGGGACGATGATCCAGCGCGGCTTTATGTTTGTCGATG
>JBAVHJ010000137.1:0-5849 GCA_049685715.1 Terriglobia bacterium
ACCATAGGGGGTCCTCTGTCGCAATGAATCTTTCGGCAAAAAACGAATGATTTTGTTGAAGAAAAACGCATTTTTAAGCTTGCTTTAAACAGGCTGTTGAGGGATGGATTTAAGCATCCAAGGGAGGCGGCAAATCCGCTTTTCGAGACCCGGTGAATCTGATATCATACGCAATTCTCTGTCGGTCGATAATGTCGCCCAAGGGTGGCGTGAACCTCAACGAGCTGCTGCGGGGTCAACTCTCTGATGAATAATGATCGTTTTCTTCGTGCCTGCCGCCGGGAGCCGGTGGATCGAGTGCCTGTATGGCTGATGCGCCAAGCGGGGCGCTACATGCGCGAGTATCGTGAAGTCCGCCGCAACATTCCTTTCATGGAACTGGTCAAGGATGTTGATCTGGCCACGAAGATCTCGCTTCAACCCTTCCGGCGCTTTCACATGGATGCGGTCATCCTGTTCTCGGACATCCTTGTGCCGGTCCAAGCCATGGGCTTGGACGTCTCGATTCCGGAAGGCGGACCCAAGATCAAGAACCCGGTGCGGACTTCGCAGGACGTGAAGGAGCTGAGAGTTCCGGATCCCACCGGCCCGACGAAGTTCGTTCTGGAAATCCTGGAGAATCTGCGGAAGGAGCTTCGTGATGAGGCCCCGCTCATTGGTTTTGCCGGCGCCCCATTCACCCTGGCGAGCTACATGATCGAAGGCGGAGGATCGCGCCATTTTGCATTGATTAAGGCGATGCTTTACAGCCAGCCGGCGACCTTGCATGCTCTGCTCGACAAGATTGCCGCCACCGTTTCGCTTTATGTGCGGGCCCAGATCAATGCCGGCGCCCAGGCGATTCAACTTTTCGATACGTGGGCGGGCGAATTGTCGGCGGCGCAGTACCGGGAGTTTGCGCTGCCGTACACACAAAGGATTTTCGAGTCGATCGCGAATCTCGGCGTGCCGCGCATCCTTTTCGTAAACGGATGCGGAGCGTTACTGGAAGCCATGGCAGAATCCGGGGCGGATGTGCTCAGCTTGGACTGGCGGGTGGATCTCGGGGAGGTCCGTGAACGATTGGACTCCACGATTGCCCTGCAGGGCAATGTGGATCCCTGCGTTCTGTTATCGACCCCCGATGCGGTCGAGCACGAAGCCCGGCAGGCCATATTCAAGGGCGGTGGGCGCGGACACATTCTTAATCTGGGTCATGGCATCCTGCCTACGACGCCGGAGGAAAACGTGGCGACGTTTGTGGAAACCGCGAAAAGAGTTCTCATGATTCCCGCGGCTGGAAGCGTGAAACAGCCGTAAACGCGGTGGAGCCGGCGCCTGGAGAGACGACCCGGCGGGTTGCTTCTCCGGGAAAACTTGAAAGAACGGGGAATAGGTTTTTGAACGAGAATCTGGAAATTCGATTTCGAGATCAGCATGTCACGTTTCCACTGTGGCTGCTGGAAAAATACAATGTCCCCGGACCGCGCTATACAAGTTATCCGACGGCGCCGGAGTGGAAGGAGGATTTCGGCCCCGGCGACATGGAGAAGACTCTGGACGCGTCCAACGCGGGGGCCCATCCCCGTCCCGTGTCGCTGTACATGCACCTCCCTTTTTGCGATTCGCTCTGCCTTTTTTGCGGCTGCAATGTGGTCATCCAGAAGAATCACGAGGGGGCCCATCCCTATCTCACCCGCTTAAAGCGGGAGATTCAAGCCTTCGCCCAACATGTCGACTCACGACGCGAGGTTCTCCAGTTCCACTGGGGGGGGGGAACGCCGACTTACATGTCGCCCTCACAACTGGAAGATCTCTTTCTGTTCACCCGGGAGCGGTTCCGATTTGCACCCGGGGCTGAAATCGGGGTCGAGGTGGATCCTCGGGTCACGACCGAAGAACACGTGCGGACGCTGCGACGGCTGGGATTTAATCGCATTTCCATGGGGGTCCAGGATTTTAATCCGCTGGTTCAGAAGACCATTCACCGGATCCAGTCGTACGAACTCACGAAGCAGCTCGTGGACCAATGCCGGGTAGCGGGGTACGAGTCCATCAATCTCGATTTGATTTACGGCCTGCCACACCAGACGGGTGAATCGTTCGCGGAGACCGTCGACCGGGTGATTGAAATCAACCCCGACCGGATTGCCATGTTCAGCTATGCCCACGTCCCCTGGCTGAAGAAACAGCAAGGCTCTTTTGCCCAGTTCATTCCGGATGGACGGGACAAATTCAAGATCTTTCGCAGCGGGGTGGAACGCTTCACCGCCGCCGGGTACGATTACATCGGCTTCGACCACTTTGCCCGGCCCAACGATGAGCTGTGCATTGCCCAGCGGAACCGGACCCTGCATCGAAACTTTCAGGGTTACACGACCAAGGCGGGCGCAGACCTTTTCGGCCTGGGGGTCAGTTCGATCAGCGGCATCGATCGAGTCTATGCCCAGAACTATCGCGATCTCGAGTCTTATTCCGGGGCCATTGACCAGAACCATCTGGCCATTATGCGGGGCATGCGCCTGACGGAGGACGACGTGATCCGTCGCGCCGTCATCAACAAGATCCTTTGCCACTGCGTCCTTCATAAGGCTGAAATCGAGTCTGAGTTCAACCTGGATTTCGACCGATATTTCGCCGAGGAGCAGCCCCGCCTGCAGGAACTTGCGGACGATGGCCTGCTGGAACTGAACGGGGACACGATCTCGGTCACGTTGACCGGCCGGGTCTTCATCCGGGTTGTCGGCATGGCGTTCGATAAGTACCTGCGCGAGAAAAAAGATTCGACCAAACCGCTGTTCTCAAAGACCCTGTAGGGCAACCCGTGCGCGCGCCCCAAGTCCGTCCCAGCCACGGGTTGCCGGTCGATCTCATCCATGACACCATCCCGAATCGGCGTTCTCCTTTTTAATCTCGGAGGTCCAGAGACCCTCGAGGACGTCAAACCATTTTTGTACAACCTTTTTTCGGATCCCGATATTATTCGAATCAAGAGTGACTGGTTGCGCAAGTTGGTGGCCTGGTTTATCGCGACCACGCGCCGGAAAAAATCGTGTGGCTATTACGCCCAAATCGGAGGCGGTTCACCCTTGCGCCGGATTACGGAGAATCAGGCTGCGGCCCTGGAGAAGCGACTGGCGGACGATGGATTCGGGGTGAAGGCGTTCGTCGGCATGCGCTGCTGGCGACCGACCATTGACGAAGCCCTGGAAGCCATCCGGCGGGAGGCCATTACGCATCTCGTTGTGCTGCCCCTTTTCCCGCAATTTTCAGTGACCACCAGCGGCTCCTGCATTAATTACTTCAATGGCCTCCTGCGGCAGAAGGATGGACCTGGGAACATCCAGGCCAGTTACGTGACCCGGTGGTACGACGAGCCGTTATACATTGAAGCTATGGCGGAGTTGATTCGCGCGGAGTTCGCGCAGTTCCCCGAGACCGACCCGAAGTCCACGTACCTGGTTTACAGTGCGCACTCGATCCCCCAGAGATATGTCGAAGAAGGGGACCCTTATCTGGACCACACCCGGCACACGGTGGAGTTGATCAACGAGAAACTGGGTACCCAGGGCCCCTGGACGTTGGCTTTTCAATCGAAGGTCGGACCCGTGAAGTGGCTCGAGCCGAGCACCGAGGAAGTGATCGGGACCCTGGGACGGCGCGGCACCCGACAGGTCCTCATTGTTCCCGTCAGTTTCGTCTCAGACCACATCGAGACGCTCTACGAAATCGACATCCAGTATCGTGACGCAGCACGGCAGGCGGGCATCCCTTATTTTCGCCGCGCGGCCGCGCTCAACCTGAATTCAAACTTCATCGCCGCCCTGGCCGCCATTGTGAAAGAGCAGATCGCCCACTTGGCCTGAATTCCGGCTCAAAGGGGACTCGTGTTTCAAGGGCCATCATGACAACTTCGTCTTCATCCACCCCCACCGCTGCAAAAAAAATTATCGTGCTCGGCGCAGGGATCTCGGGGCTGACGTGTGCCTATCGGCTTCATCAGGCTGGATTTGACGTCGAGGTGTTGGAACGGGAAGCTGCTCCCGGCGGGGTCATGCAAACCCGGATGGAAGCGGGATTTCTCACCGAAGGCGGACCCAACAGCTTCCAGTCCAGCGAAGAGGTTTTATCGCTGATTCACGATGTCGGACTGGATGGCGAATTGCTGGAAGCCGACGCGAGGCTGCCGCGTTATATTTTCTATCGTGGACGGTTGTATCAGGCGCCGATGGGACCGGGGGCACTCCTTTCCACCCCGTTGCTTTCTGCGGGGGCCAAGCTGAAGTTAATCCGCGAGCCCTGGGCGCCCCCCAATCGGGACGGGCACGAAGAAACCGTCCAGGAATTTGTCACGCGGCGACTGGGCCGGGAACTCCACGACGTCATGCTGGCCCCCCTGGTCTCGGGCATCTACGCCGGGGACACGGCGAAGCTGAGCATGCAGAGTGTGTTTCCGCTCCTTGTGGAACTGGAAGCGAAGTATGGCGGATTGCTCAAGGGGTTCATGAAGCACATGAAGGCCGAGCGCAAAAAACGCGAGGCGGAAGGCAGGCCCAAGCCCCGGCGCACCTTGTGCTCGTTTAAGAACGGGTTGAACACACTTCCAGCTAGGATTGCCGAGCGGCTGGAGGCACGCCTGCACCTGAATTGTGAGGTCCGGTCGGTGCGCGCTAACCCCGGAGGTGGATTCACACTTGAAGTCAGGGAAGCCGGGGCCATGAAGCAGTATGGGGGCGATCGTTTGGTGGTGGCCACCCCGGTGTTGCAGACGGCTGAACATTTGAAAGATCTGGCGGCGGGTCTCACGGGGGATCCATGGCCGACGGCGTTGGGCGGTGAACTCACCCGGGCGGCTCACGGTCTGGCTTCGATTGAGCTGCCCCCCCTGGCGGGCGTGTGTCTCGCTTGGAAGAAGTCCGATGTGCCGCACGACCTCAATGGGTTTGGGTTCCTGATTCCCCGGTCAGAAGGGACTCGGCTGCTCGGATGCATCTGGAGCTCGTCGCTCTATCCTCACCGCGCCCCCGAGGGGTGGATATTGCTGACGTGTTTCATCGGGGGGGCCACCGATCCGGACATTGTTTCACTCAGCGAAGGGCAACTCGTCGATGCCGCTCGCCACGACCTCCGCACCATTCTGGGTATGACGGCCGCACCGCGCGTGGTGACGGTCAACCGCTACGATCACGCCATTCCCCAGTACAATCTGGGTCATCAGGCCCGCATCGATGCGGCCCGGCACGCCGTGGCACAAATTCCCGGGTTTTATATTGCGGGCAATTATCTCTCCGGCGTCGCCGTCGGCGATTGCGTCAAGCAAGCGCATGAGACGGTGCAACAGATGTTGACCGCTGAAAAACACGGATGACCACGGAGACCCCGCCGGGACACAAAAATACAATTAAGACGTTGACTTGCCACGCCCTTTTGTAATAAAAAGACGATTCTCTTATTGAGATTGCTATGCATTCAGTCATTCAGCGGTGTTGTTGTCACGCGGCCTCGGATCGTTGGGGCCTGGAAGCTATGGCGATGTGTTGTTGGTCGCCACTTCGAATGGCGGATGCGGACGGGCATTGTGGAGGTGGGAGATAAGACCAGGCACTTCACAATGAAAACGATTCAGCAAAAGAGATCCTAAGAGAAAGACGCTGGATTAGATTAAGACCCAAAGTTCAAGCCCTTCGAAGACATAAAAGCTTCGAGGGGCTTTTTATTTGGTGCTGTGGTTGGTGCTGTGGGGCAGACGTCCCGTCTGCCCATTTCAAAGAAACATGTCGGTCGACCCGCCTGGTCGACCGACTGAAGGAATCGAATGATGACCAAGACACAAAAGCAATTACCCACCCCCGCTCAAATTAGTCCGGAGC
>JBAVHJ010000138.1:0-5693 GCA_049685715.1 Terriglobia bacterium
CGGCAAACAATGATTTTGCCGCGATGTAATACATCACCTGCCGGTAGAGCAGTCGCTGCCAAAAGAGCCAGACCAGGAGCTTCCAATCTTCCTTCCACTCCAGAATAAAGGCGAGCACACAGGTCAAGTAATCGACGGCGAGAAAAATGGCATAAAACAATGCGATGCGCAGCAGATTGGTCGCGGAATAGGAGGTCCCGTGATAATGATGCTGCAGGCCGGCAATCACGATCGCGACGATCATCAGAAAATCCATGAGGGGGGAGATCAGGGGGAAGAGAATTTGAAAAGTCACAATATTCGGCAAAGCGACCCAGCCGAGAGAGCCATAGCGGCGGCGCAGGAAGGTATCCCGGTGCTTCCACACGGATTGCATCGTTCCATAAGTCCAGCGGAAGCGCTGCTTGATAAAATTCCGGATTGTGTCCGGGGCCTCCGTGTATGCCAGCGCCTCGTCCTCATAAACAATGTCATAGCCGAGACGGCGGATGGAGATGGTCAGATCCGTGTCTTCCGCCAGCGTGTCGTTGGTGAAGCCTCCCACTTTCTGGATGAGATCGCGGCGCCAGGCTCCCACGGCCCCGGGAACGACCGTGATGCAGTTCAGGGCGTCAAAGGCCCGGCGGTCGAGGTTTTGTGAAGTCACGTACTCCAGGGCCTGCCAGCGGGTCAGCAGGTTCACCCGGTTGCCGACCTTGGTATTCCCGGCCACAGCCCCGACCTCCCTTTCTTCAAAGTGCCGCACCAGCTTGCGCATAGTGTCACGATCGAAGAGTGTGTCAGCGTCCAGGGCAATGATGATTTCAGAGACGGACTGCTCCAAGCCGGAATTCAGTGCGCCAGCCTTCCCGGAGTTCTCCTGAACGAAGAGGCGTACCCGCGCATCCCGGCCAAAGGCTTCCGACACCCGGTCCGCGGTGGCATCCGTCGAGCCATCATCCACCACGATGACATCGAAGCGGGGATAGTCTGACCGGAGCAGGGCAGCGATGGTTCGGACAATGACTTTTTCTTCGTTATGGGCCGGAACAATGACGCTCACGAAGGGGGTAAAATTCTCGTTGAACTTCTCCCTGTGGCGCAGGATCTCCTGGATGATCGCGAGGGTCCCAATGAATATGAACCGACCAATTCCAAAAACGATGCCAACGAGGAACAACCAGTGAAAAGCGTGATCCAGCACGCTGAACAGAGTAAATGCCACGTTATCGAGACGCGCCCGCCATTGCTCGTTCGAGGTGACCAAAGGCATGACCGCATCCCGCGTTCGCCCCAGCAGGGCGGACAGCCCCACCAGCTCGTAACCGTTCTTGCGGAGCTCCGTGATGATCCGGGGCAGCGCCAGCACCGTGGCTTCACGGTCCCCTCCGGCATCGTGTAAGAGCAGCACGTTCCCGTGGGATGCCTGCTCAATCACCGTCTTGACAATCTCATCCGGGTCCCTGACAAACCAATCATTCGAATCCGGTCGCTCCCCCACCAGCAGGTACCCCATCTTCTGCACGACTTCCAGGGGTTGGACCTCGGCGGGGACCTCCGGCTCCGAATCAACCCCATACGGCGGCCGAAAGAACAGCGATTCCCTCCCCAGCTTGCTCTGGAAAAGCCGCTGGGTCAGGTTCAACTCAATCCCCAACTGCCGTGTGGAAATATCTCCGATATTGGGATGCGTGAAGGTGTGGTTCCCGATCTCGTGACCCTCCTCCACCATCCTCCGGACAATTCCAATGTTACTTTCGGCTTCCAGCCCTACCAGAAAAAACGTGGCGGGGGCTTTGTACTCCTTCAGGATATCAAGGACCTGCGGCGTGTAGCGGGGATCAGGACCGTCATCAAAGGTCAGCGCCATCTTATTTTTTTGCCGTCCGCGTCGGTCAATGAGATAGCCCAGGGGGAGCTTGGGAAATGATTCGTCCGTCACCAGGTTGATTTGGGGATCGAGGGTCAGATCACGCTCCCCCGCCTGGGGGACATTCTGGATCGTCAGCAACTCCCCATCGCCGTTGTAGTCCACATCGTATCCATACTTCAGGGGTCGTAACTGATCCGCCACTTTGGAGTCCGTTTGAAATTCCGCCAGGACGTGCCACGCGGAAGGATCTTCTGAGCCGAGACGCCAGAGCGCGTAGCCGTGAGGGGACACGGACTTCGTCTGCGCAATCTGGTTGTAAATGGTCACCCCGTCGAGAAACCACACTTGATGGATTCGATTGTTCTCGTCGTAATATTCGAAGTTGGGATTCAGCGAATCGGGATCCAGTTCGGGGCTGGCGTCTGACTCCTTGGCCGTGCGCATGGCATCCTGAAAGGTGATGGACTTCCCGGAATAACGCTTTCGCCCCGTCACGCCCCAATCGTATCCATAATTCGCCAGCGCAATCACCAACTTGTCGTGCGGGATTTTCGCAAGCCGGTCCTGGACATTACTAACAAACCAGTCCTGGGAGGCCACCGGTCCGGGCGCCGAGTTTTCCCAGTGCTGGTCGTAATTCATCAGGACGATGAAATCGTTCACGGCGGCATAAAACCCATAATCGAATTCACCGTCCGAGGCGGGGAGGTCCTGGGAAACCAGGAGATTTTGCGTGTGCAGCGCGTGGTAGAGTTCCTGCATGAAGTCATGCAGATCCATCTGGGAAGCGCGGGGAATATTCTCGAAATCGACGTTCACCCCGATGAACCCATTCTCCGTGAGGAACGGGATCAGATCGTCTATCAACCGCTTTCGCGCCTGGCGGTTGGCCAGGAATTTTGCGAGCAACTCGCTTTCCCACACCTGACCGTTGAAGTTGTTGAGGAGGGGCATGATCTTGACATCGACCTGCCCATGTTTGATAAAGTCCCGGACGATTTTGGCCTTCTCTTCCTCATGCTTCTTGATGAGGGTTCCGCTGGCGTCCCCGAGTTGAAGCCATTCGGGCACCAGAACGTCGATCTTGTCGTAGTGGGCAAGGAACGAAGTCAAGCTGGTCGCATCCCAGTTGACGAAGAAGGCGATCATGAGTGCGGAGAATTCCTTGATCGACGTGTCAACCTGGGATTGTTTGGCCCCTTGGCCCTTGTTCAGGTTTTCCAGTCGGGTTATCATCCGGTCGAGGCGACGCTTGCGACGCTCCTTGGGCGACAATCCCGGCTTTGAAAGTTCGCCGATAACCGGCCGATACGCTCGGGTCAGATCGGGAAGACCTAACGAAGTCAGGCGGGGTTGGCTCAGGACGTTCGCCACAAAGACCACCATCACCACCGCCAGCAGGGCCGCCAGGGTGAAGAAACCCTGTCGCCATCGCCACCAGCGGCGTTGGTGGGGATCATAGAAAACCGGTCGATGTGAGTTAAGATTGGTCATTTCGGATAGAGCCAGCGCCCAAACCTGCTAGGGCATGAACGGCCCCAGGTATCGCCGCCAGGAGATTATATCTCAAACCGGGTTCTGAAACATGGTTGAGGCCTTTTCGGGACATCGAAAGCAAACCTTGGCGCTGGTGTGGGTGGCCTTAACCTTTCGAATTCTTCTAGCGCTCGCCTTTCCCCACGTGGGGGGCGATTCCCCCATCTACGAAGCCTACGCTCGAAATCTACTCCGGTTTGGGGTCTATTCACATCTTCAACCCCAGGACCTGCAGCCACCACCCCCGACGATGACCCGCACCCCGGGTTATCCCCTCTTTCTTGCAGCCACGTTCGCCCTCGCCGGCCAGGAGAACGAAACCGCCGTTCGTGTCGTTCAAGCCCTGATCGATACATTGACGTGCGTTCTGATTGCGGTGATTGTCTTCGACCTCTCGACTCGAGACGTGGCACAGAGAAGACGACTCGCACAGTGGGCACTCTTGCTGGCAGCCCTGTGCCCCTTCGTTGCCAACTACGCCGCGTCGATTCTTGCGGAAGTCCCCACCACCTTTTTGCTGACCGCCGCCACCCTGTTTGCGGTTCGCGCTCTCAAGCCCTCCGCTCCGAAAAGGAACTGTTTTTTTTGTGGGGTGTTCGCTGGATTGGCCACTTTGTTCCGGGTCGAGAGCGGGATCTGGCTGGTTGCTATCGGCTTGGTCCTCGTCCTTCGAGAAGCCTCTCATCACCGCTGGCGCTCGATCCTTGCCGATGGCTTGCTTGTAACCCTTGGATTGGCCCTGGTGCTTTTTCCCTGGACCGTACGAAACCTGGTGACCTTGAAGACGTTTCAACCCCTCGCTCCTGCCTACGCCCAGGATCCCGACGAATTTGTGCCCCGTGGATATTACAATTGGTGCAGAACCTGGCTCTGGAGGTTTCGTGATGTCAATTCCTTCATCTGGACCGTTGGAGAATCCGAGATCCCCTTGGACGCCTTGCCCTACAAGGCGAGCGACAATGCTGAACAGCGCGCCAAGATCCTGGCTCTCCTCGCCCGCCACAACGAATCGTATTCTCTCGATTCAGAGTCCGATTCGGAATTCGAAGCGATGGCTCGCGAGCGCATGCACCGGCATCCTGTTCGTGTTTTTGTGATCACTCCTGCCCTCCGGGCCCTGGCACTCTGGTTCACGCCGCGCATCGAAATTCTCCCGCTGGAAGGGAAACTGCTTCCCATCACCGAAGCTTGGGAAAATGATCCGCGCGACTTTCTGATTTCTCTTGCCCTTTTCATCGTGAACCTGGGCTACGTCGCGCTTGCCTTGTTCGGTGGATGGAGATTCATCCACAACGCCCCCTCGTTGGACAGGGTGGACCTTCTGGGAGCATGTCTCCTCCTCTCTCTAATCTGCCTTCGCACTCTTTTCCTGTCGTATTTCGCCTTCCCTGAACCTCGCTATGTTGTGGAGGCATATCCGGAGTTGATTGCCCTTGGTGCCTTTGCAATCACAACACGCCAGTCGTAATCTTGAATTACCTTACCCTGAATTCCGAAGTTAAGGGTGTCAACTAACCGTTAGGCTCTTCGATTCAAATCGATTGGGATGAAATGCAGGAAAAATGGAATTGCTCCGCTTTTGAAGGGATCGGAGAACGAGGGAGGGATGGCTGACTCTGTTCTGTCTGTCCATGCTTTTCGAGCAAGGCGGCTGCCGCTCTAGGCTCGGAGGGCTCTTAGATTGAAGCCCCACCTATCGAAGATCCGCCTTGGCGGGATGCTCCGCGTTCTTTGCGGAGCGAGGGTGGGGTACCGATGAGAGAAAATGTGAGAGCCCCGCTTGCGGGGTGAAACAATGGCATCAGGTCCCAGTATACGGATCGTCCTATTCGATGCCTCGCACTCGGACAGAGTTTGCCCACTCTTGCGGAAAAGAGATCTTCCGAGGGCGCTCCCGCTGCCAGGAAAAACTCCAGTTTCCCGATATCGCTTGGTGAATCCAACCGGCGGAGTTGGGCTCCACTAATTCGTGAAACGAGAGGGGTAACAGGGGGCGAAGAGAAAGCATTGCGGAGAGGAACATGCCAGGAAATTATTGTATGGTTATCCGAAGATCCATTCGGCAGATTCTTTCGCCCCGCAAGCGGGGCTCAGATGTCATGGGGAAAACCGGTACCCCACCCTCGCTCCGCCCCGCAAAGAACGCGAGACGGAGCTTCAGGTGGGGCTACAATCTAAGAGCCCTTATAGCTTTCTCTTCGCGCCGTCAGGCGCGCCCCCCTTATCCATGAATTCAGGGGGGAACTGGACAAATCGACCGCCGGGAGTTGAAATGAGGGAGATAAACACGCCTCGCCCCGCTACG
>JBAVHJ010000139.1:0-8851 GCA_049685715.1 Terriglobia bacterium
TATGTCAATTGTCCCATGTCCCGCGGGGAGTATGACGCCTTTTATGATGCGCTGGTCACCGCGCAGTGTGTCCCGACCCATGAATTTGAAAAGGAGATCCTGACGGGCGTTTCCGCCGGGAAGCTGGGCGGCGAGAAATCGTTTGGGAATGCCGGCGCCTCGGATGCGGAAGCGATGGCGATGTCGTCAATCCCACCGTCGATGAATGAGCCGGTGCTTCGAATGGAGGCGCCGGCCGTGGGCATATCGTCAGCCGAAGACATTCCTTACTTCGAAGGGTGTCTGCCGATTGAGGAGTTGGCCCGGCGTGGCCGCGACACTCTGCGGTTTGGACCCATGAAGCCGGTGGGCCTGGTGGATCCTCGAACTGGCCGGATGCCGTGGGCCTGCGTCCAACTGCGCCAGGAGACCCTGCTGGCCGACAGCTACAATCTCGTAGGCTTTCAAAACCACCTGCGTTTTCCTGAACAGGAACGGATCTTCCGCATGATCCCCGCTCTTGCCCGCGCCGAGTTCATCCGTTTTGGGCAGATGCACCGGAACACCTACCTGAACTCGCCCCGCCTCCTCGTCGAAACTTTGCAACTGCGGACGCGGCCCAACCTTTTCTTCGCCGGCCAGCTGGTGGGGGTTGAAGGATACGTCGAGTCCATCATGACGGGCCTGGTCTCTGGGCGGAACGCGGTGCGGTTGGCCCTCGGTCAAAATCCCACTGCGCCACCGGCAGAGTCGGCCTGCGGGGCATTGCTGCATTACATCACGCACGCCCCCACTCATAACTTCCAGCCCATGAACATAGTCTTCAGCCTCCTTCCCCCGGTTGAAACCCGCACGCCAAAAGGAACCAAGATCCCGAAGGCCGAACGGCACCAACATCAGTGCGAGATCGCGCTCCAGAGGTTCGAAGAATGGAAACGAAATCTGGAAGAGTAATCGGAGTCATGGATTGGAACTGACAAATAGGCGGCTGTCCCGAATGGCACCAAGTTAAGGGATTCCATCTTTCCGAGGCCTGATCGGTCTCGAGTCCGCTTCAGCGGACTTGCTTTGAGACAGCCCGCCGCTTGAGCGGCGGGAAGGAAGCAAGCGATTTTCTCCAAGCCCCGATTGATCGGGGCTTGGGTGATCTGCGGGCGCCCCGTTAACGGGCCGCCCGGGGCCTCAACCCCGATGAATCGGGGTCAATGGACGGGAGGCGATCCCTTCCCGCCGCTCAAGCGGCGGGCTGGTAAAAGACAAGGCCGCCGAGGCGGCCTTCGAACGAATTCCGTCGTCCTGAATCCCTTAACTTAGTGCCATTCGCGGCTGTCCCGATTTTCAGGATGACCGCATTAAGTAGTGATGCGGTGAGTTCGTGCCGGCGGCCTAGTCGGATTGCGGGGGACAAAATGAACCAGAGAGCACGTTTCACCTACCGCGATTTTTACGATGTCCCTCGAATGATCATCTTCAACCATCGCGGGCAGAAGCTGCTGCTTGACTGCAAGTTTGATGATTCGCTGGATGAATACCCAGCAACATACAGGCTTTATATTCTCCCCTGGAAATCGATGAGAAAAGTGAAGTATCTTGGGAGTCCATGCCGACCAAAGCTGTCAAGTACATGGGCGAGATTCCAGTGAACTATGTCATCTTCGATCACACCAAGAGGGCAGAACTGGAAACGAGTCTTATTGACGATCTACTCATCGGGCCAACCACCCCGTGATAGCCATTCGGGTCAGATCTTTTCAATTTTCAATTCTCCTTTGGTCGCAATGGTGATTGAACGAGAGGGCAAACCTGGACATAGGACAGAACCCGTCAAAGGGGTGTGGCTTCGATCGAAATCATCCTTCCGCAACCCGAGCAGCCTTAGTATGATGAAACTCACAAGGTCCGCTCCAAATGCTCACGGAGCTTTGTGGTCGTCGAATCGTTGTCTCGCCATGCCCGGGGCAAGGGCCAGGAGATCGAGTGGGGCGAGCGGTCCGAGGAGAAATTATGAACGATCGTCCTGACGAGCCCGCTCCACAGCCGAAGATGCGCGCGCTGTGGGATTGGCTTACACGTAGCCGTCACAAGAGTGTCAAGGGACGCACGCTCTCGGCCGGCGATCAGCGGAGGGCCCAGGCGACGCTTCGTGAATGTCTGGAAGGCGTGGGAGGCGAAGCGTCAGCCCTGGATCGAATCGCCTCTCTTGCCACGTTGTACGCCGGACTGAATGATGAGGGGCGGCGCGCCTTCCTCATCATGCTCGTCAACGAGTTCGGCCCCAATGAGCAAGCGGTGAGGACCGCGATTCGCATCTTTCTTGCAGCGGACGACCCGGCAGCAAAGCGCCGGGCGGAATCGGAGCTGCGGCTGGCGCTCGCCAGTCCGCGCATCCGCATTCTAAAGCAGTTCAATCTGCTCCCTGACGGGGTCAAGTTTCTCGTCGATCTGCGCGCCGATTTGTTGCGCTTCCTGGAGCAGTCGCCGGAGCTGGAGTTGCTGGATGATGAACTCCACTCCCTTTTTGCCAGCTGGTTCGACGTCGGCAATCTCGAGCTGCGGCGCATCTCCTGGGAGTCGTCGGCGATGTTGCTCGAGAAGCTGATGGCCTACGAAGCCGTGCACGAGATCCTCTCCTGGAACGACCTGCGAAACCGGCTCGATTCCGACCGTCGCTGCTATGCGTTCTTTCATCCGCGCATGCCCGAGGAGCCGCTCATCTTCGTCGAGATCGCGCTGACGCGGAACGTGGCGGCCAACATTCAGGCGTTGCTCGACGAGAACGCACTGTCCGTCGAAGCACAGACGGCCCAGGCGGCGATTTTCTATTCGATCTCCACCACCCAGGCGGGATTGCGCGGCGTCTCCTTCGGCGGATTTTTGATCAAACGCGTCGTCGAGCAGCTCTCCGCGGAGTTCCCAGGTCTACGGATTTTCACAACGCTCTCCCCCGTCCCCGGCTTCAGGAAGTGGCTCGAAGAGCGCGTCAAGGCGCGTGACGAAACATTGTTCGGCGAGGAGGAGGGGGGCAAGCTGTCCCTCGCCGCAGGGGCGACTGACGCGTACGAGGCGCTCGAACTACTCCTCGCCCGCGATCTGGTGAGCGATGCCGCAAGCGCCGAGGCGCTCTCCGCGGTGCTGAGTCATCTCACGGCGCGCTATCTCGCGAAAGAGAAGGAGGGCGGCCGTCCCGTCGATCCCGTGGCCCGCTTTCATCTCGGCAACGGCGCTTCGCTCGAACGGATCAACTGGCTCGGCGACACGTCAGCCAATGGAATGAATCAATCAGTCGGGATAATGGTCAACTATCTCTATAGGATTGCGGACATCGAAGCCAATCACGAGGCCTACGCGCGGGAGGGTCGAATTGCAATGTCCACTGCGGTCAAACGCCTGCTCCGTCCGCCTTCCTGAGCGGTAAGGTCGCAAGGCAATGAGTCAGATGGCACAGCGATGTGCTGGATAGCGGATGCCACCCATCTCGTTGCTCAAATCCCCCCGACGGAAGTCGGGGGAATATTCAGTTCCAACCTACAAACACGCTTCTCTCCTCACCACTCAAATCCCCTCGATTCGGCTCGGCGGATCGAGGGGATTGGGTGGAGGAACGAGAACCTGACAAAACGGTAGGTTGAATCTGAACAATCCGCCGGCTGCCGTCGGTGGAAATTGCCAAAGCAATGGATGAATCGCGATCCTGCCGGCATGGCGCTGGCATCACGATGTTTGCCGTCCCCCGCGAAACACATCAATGGACAGTGGTCACGCGTCAAATTCCATGAAATGAATCCCCCGATCCCCGATGTATCATATCCGCGCTGAGCCTCACGCATCCCTGTTATAATTCGCGTGGTATGGATGAGTGGATTCAAAAGTTTCTAGCTTCTCTGCGATTCGAACGCAACGCCTCGCCGCACACGGTACGCAACTATGCCAGCGACCTCGCGCAGCTTCGGGACTTTCTGCTGCAACAGGAGATTTCCGCGAAAACAAGAGGAAGATCCGAAAAGGATCCCGACTCCGGGAATTCTGTCCAGCTTGATGTGAAGTCCATTGACAATCTTCGCATCCGGGAATTCTTGGGCTCGCTCTATCAGCGCGAAAACCAGAAAAGCTCCATCGCCCGCAAAACCGCTGCGATCCGCTCCTTTTTCCGTTTTATCGAGCGCGAGGGAGGCGTTGAGAAGAATCCGGCCCTGTTGGTGGCAGCCCCCAAAATCCCCAAGAAACTCCCACAAGTGATGACCGCGGAAACCGTTGGAAATTTTCTAAACGCCCTCGATGCGATGTCGGCAGCGGCAGAGAGCAGCACTCATTTTCTTCTCAAGCGCGATGTGGCCATGTTCGAATTGCTGTATGCCGCCGGTCTTCGCGTCAGTGAACTGGTGGGACTTAATTTTGAAGATGTCAATTTTGACGAGCGCATGCTGAGGGTGCGGGGAAAAGGCAAGAAGGAGAGGATGGTTCCCTTTGGATCCAAGGCAGAGCAAGCCATTGCGGCTTACCTGGAGCTGCGCGATCAAAGGTTTGGCCAGCATCAGGTCATGGTGAACCGCGCCCCGGTCTTCGTGAATTTTCGCGGCGGACGCCTCACCGCCCGTTCGGTGGCAAGACTTCTCGAACGGTATATCCGGCAGTTTGACCAAAACCTGAAGCTCTCCCCGCACGGCCTCCGTCACGCCTTTGCATCGCATTTGCTTTACGAGGGGGCGGATCTGCGCGCCATCCAGGAAATGCTCGGACATCAATCCTTGTCAACCACACAGAAATATACGCACACGTCCATCAAGCAGCTTCTCGATGTCTACGACAAGACCCATCCCAAGGCCTAGGACCATGAGGGGCTTGAATTCTCTGTCCCTGGACGCGGACACAACATCCATCAACTCCTCAAGAAGAGTTCTCGGGGTATTTGTGCTGGACGGGAAACAATGACGATCACTTCGACCATTCCGGGAGCCTGCCCAAACTGTGGTCGACCGGCTGTGCCGGGAGAAAGCGTTTGTGCTTGCGGGTTCAATTTAGGGGACATCTCCCTCTTGGGAAAAAACGAGGCGAGCTTCGGTACCGCAGACCCATCGGCTACTCTCGCTTATACGATCCCGGGGAAGCGAACGAAGCCTGCAGTCACCTACTTTCTGATCGCAGCCTGCACCCTGATTTTCCTCCTGATGACATTGATGGGGGGGTCGACGAACGTCAGCACCCTTCTGAGTTTTGGAGCCATGTATCGTCCTCTGTTCAAGGCGGGAGAGTACTGGCGTTTGGTGACTCCCTTATTTCTCCATATCGGTTTGTTGCACCTGGTTTTCAATATGTATGCTCTCCTCATTCTCGGCAGCGTCGTGGAACATCTCTATGGCTCAACACGCTATGTTTATTTGTATTTGATTTCAGGCATTGGAGGAGCAGTTGGGAGTGTCCTGTTCTCAACTGCGGTCTCCGCAGGAGCTTCCGGGGCAATCTTTGGCGTTGCGGGAGTGGCGCTGATTGCCGGGTATCGCTATCGCGATCAGATTCCGTCGAATTTTCGGAGTGTGGTGGGGCGAGGAATTGTCCCATTTGTTCTCTTTAATCTGGTTTACGGCGCACTCAACCGGGGCATTGACAATTACGCGCATCTCGGAGGCTTGATTACCGGGGGGGTGCTGGCGTTGTTGATTCCCCCCATTCGCCCGGAGGAGCGGACACTCGATCGCGGACTCCTCGCGTTCGGGACTCTTTTGCCGGTCGGCCTTATCCTGGGCTCTTTCCTCTTCCCCTTGAAAGCGCAATTTGAAATGAAACGGGTCGAGGGTGATTTTAAGATGGCGCTCTCGCTGGAAAAGGACAGGCGCTACAATGATTCGATCGCCGCCTATCAGCGGGCCCTGAAACGGCGTCCCGATCTTCCTTCGATCCATAACAACCTCGCGGTCATCTATACACGCCAGGGAAAGTTCGAGGAGGCGGAGCGGGAAGCCCGTGCCGCAGTGGGGTTGGGCGAAGGGGAGGCCATGTATCATCAAACCCTGGGCGCAGTCCTGTGGCACCAGCGAAGACTTCAAGAAGCGACTGACCAATACCATCGCGCGGCTGGACTGGATCCCAAGAACGCCGAGTTGCACGAGGCCCTCGCCACGATCTATCAAGAACAGCAGAATTTGAACGGCGCCATCGAAGAGTGGTTAAAGGTAAAAACGCTCCGGCCTGGCGACATGAGCGTTGACAAACAGATTGAGGTATTGCGCCATCGAATCGCGCCGCAAGAGTCCTTGCCTTGAGTTAAAAGCCCGTTGAATGGAGGGCCACCTTCCTTTGTGGCTTGGCCGCGCATTATTGTGGAAAGGCTTGGCCTTTCCAAGGGGGCTCGCTTTTTTCCCCACGTTACTTACGCTGGGGCCCACCGCGGTGGCGGCGGGCCCCAGCGTCCCATTGAAGAAAGAAAAAGAGGTCCGGTGACGGTAAGCCGAAGGCTAACCGTCCGCCAGGGCGGAGGCGGCAAAGCCGCATATTCTCTTCGGACCTCTGGTCAACATCCCCATAATTAATCATCGTTGATAAAAGGCCCGACCCGGGCTGCAGAGGTGAATCGGGTTGGATCAACTCTCGGTCTCGGAATATCCCCCGCGGTCACCTTGATTTTTTATTTCTCCCCCGCTAGAATCGAGTTCGATTGAGTGCGGTCTGACCTCGGGGTCAGGCTTGCAATTTGTCTTTGTCATTTCCGACCAACCACCCTCAGCAAAAGATATTTCAATCCAGTCGACGAGGTGTTGCGATGGGCGATGATCCTAAGGTCCCTTCTTCCCTCGAAATGAAGGTCAACGAGTTGCTCCGGCGCCTGACTGACCTTGAAGAGATCGTGGCACGCCAGACCCAGCGTATTTTCACACTAGAGTCTCAACGAGGCGTGCAGGCCTCGCCCACCGTCCGAAGCGATCAGAAATCTGGCCCTCCGGTTATTCCCAACAGGCCCATTGAAAGCAAGCCTAATGCGCCCGCTGCCGGCTGGGTATCCCCCCCGGCCAGCCCGCCTCAGGGGCCGATAGGCCAAGCCGTCCCCTCGGCTTCAATCTTTGCGACTGGGAAACCGATCCCGTCAGCGACACGGCCTGAGACTAGTTTGGAAGCGCGGATTGGCGGGAACTGGTTGCTGTGGGTGGGCATTGTGGCGATCGTCCTCGGCACGGTGTATTTCCTCAAACTGGCGTTTGAGAACAACTGGGTGGGACCGAGCATGCGAGTGGCGATCGGTGCTTTCTTCGGCATCGGGTTTATTTACTGGGGTGAGGAACTTCAAAAACGTGATTATCCCATTTATGGGCAGACGGTGACCGGTGGCGGCCACTCGATCCTCTACCTGTCGGTTTATGCTGCGTTCAATTTTTATCACCTCATCCCTTCTCCGGCTGCGTTTCTTCTGATGATTCTGGTTACGGCAACGGTCTCCGTGCTCGCAGCCCGGTATTCGTCCCTCGCCCTGGCGTTTGTCGGGCTGATTGGCGGATTTCTGACTCCCCTCTGGTTGAGGACGGGAGAGGACCATCAGATCATCCTGCTTAGTTACGTTGCGCTGCTGGTCGCCGGGGTGGCGTTTTTGGCGCGATTACGGGGCTGGGTGATCCTGAACTATTCGAGTTTCATTCTCACCCTGTTCATCTTTCTGGGATGGGCATATGAATTTTATGCCGTGGAGAAGCGGGGCACCACAGAGTTCTTCCTCTGTATCTTCGCGGCCCTGTTTTTGTATCTAGGCAATGAAACCCGCCGCCATGCTCAAATTCCACGACGCTCTTTCTCACTCGTGCTGATGGGGGCCTCATCGGTTCTGTTTTATCTGTTCAGCCTGGTCAATCTATTTGATCATGGCACGGAGATGTTCTCCTTCGTTTTGATTTTCGATGTGCTGGTGTTGGCGACCTCGGTGAGATTCCAGCTGAAGCGGCTCGGATGGGCTGCTTTCCTGTTAAATGTACTGGGACTGTTCCCGTGGCTACTCATCGAATATCGGGAAGAGCATCTCGCGACCTCAGTATTCTTTCTGACAGTCATTTTTGCCCTCTTCCTGTTTTGGCCGCTGGTGTTGGTGTTTCGTAAGAAAGTGGAGACGGCCAGCTCCGATCTAGTCGTCACGCTCGCGAATGGTTTGGGATACTTTGGCGCCTTGTATTTTCTGCTGGAGACGCATCACCACGGCATTCTGGGCCTCCTGGCGGTCTCCGTGGGAGCTGTGTACTTGGTCGTGGCCAATATCATCTGGAAGAAGGCGGAACAAGAGAAACGATTTGCTTTGATTGCCCTCGGGTTGGCCATCACTTTCGCCACCATGGCCATTCCCATTCAGCTCAAGCAAAACTGGATTACATTGTCCTGGGCAGTGGAGGCAACGGTGCTTACCTGGGTCGCTGTCCGCACTTCCAGTGTCCGGATGCATCAAGCCTCTTGTGCGGTAATGGCTCTCGCGGTGTTTCGCCTGTTTGCTTACGACAACTCGCTGTCCGGTGACCCTTTCCAACTCGTGTTCAATAAGCGTTTTTTTACCTATCTGGTCGTGATTTTGGCTTGCTATGCTATTGCCTGGCTGGTGAAGAAGATGCCCGAGGGCATGGGGCGCGGAATGGTGCATAGTTTCCGCGTGTTCCTTCTTCTGGCCAGCCTGTTGACTGTAATCCTGATGACCGTGGAGGCCTCAAGTTATTATGATGGGGCACGCACTGCCCTGCTGCGTGCCGCGGGATCGAGGTTTTACAATCCGGACGAAAAGTTCAGAAGCATTGAAAATGCAAGACAGCTGGCCTATTCCGTGTTATGGGGAATTTACTCCGTCACTCTAATCATCGTCGGCATCGTCAAACGGTTTGGTGACATTCGCTGGTTCGCCATGGGGTTATTTGCG
>JBAVHJ010000140.1:0-3662 GCA_049685715.1 Terriglobia bacterium
CCAACCGGCATGTAGATCGACCCACTCGCAGCCAGGTCCTCAAGACTCAGCCCGGCGGCAGCGAAGGATTGCAAGCAAGGATCAAGCAGCCCGGGGTGAATCTGATAGAACGGCGCTTCGGGTGCAATCGCTGGCACGAGGCGAATCTGACTCAGGGCTTCATCTTTGCCGCTCCAGAGCCTTTCCAGTCCCTTGAAGGTGGGACCCAGGTACATCCCCAGATCCTGAAATTGTTGACGGTAGGCTTCGACGGGGATCTCTTGCTGGCACCGGGATTGCACTTCCTCTAATGGGAACGGTGTCTGTGCGCGGGAATCTACAGTCGGTTCCTGGATCTGAATTTTACCCGCAGCATGAACCTTCCATCTAGCCTCACCATTCGACTCGCCGGCGATGAGGCTGGCAAGCTGAAAGGAGGCTTCATGGCCTTCCGGGGGTGTGACTGCGATCTGAACTCTTCGCACTTCCCCCTCGTTGAGGATAAGGGCTTCCCGGATATCCATTTCCTTGATGCCGTAGGTCCCAGGTCCAAGGGCTTCCTTGGCGGCGGCTGAGATCATTTCAAGATACGCCGTAGCCGGAACCACCACCATTTCGAAAACCTGGTGATCCTTAAGCCACGGGAGCGCAGCCACTGAAAGGTGCGACTCAATCAGGGTGTCCTTGATGAAAGGCGAATCCAGGCGGTGACTGAGCAGCGGATGACGAAGGGTCTTGAGCGGAAGGTTCACCGTGGTCTCCTTCCCTTCTGCTGCCCGGTCTCTGGGTACTTCAATCCAATACCGTTTTCGCTGAAATGGATAGGTCGGGAGCACAATGCGACGGCGCCGGTAGTCGCGATCAAACCCCGTCCAGTCCACGTCCGCCCCCTGAACATACAGGCTTGCCAGGCTATCCAGCATTTGCTGCCAATCATCGCGGCCTTTTCTCAGCGAAGGGAGCCACATCCCAAACCCTTCAGGCAGGCACTTGCCGCCCATCCCCAACAAGGTTGGGGTGGGTCCCAGCTCCAGAAAAACCTGATAGCCTTTCTCCTGCAACGCCTGCATCGAAGTGGAGAACCTCACGGCCTCACGGACGTGTCGCACCCAGTAATCAGCTTTTGAGATTCCCTCCGGAGGCACCATCTGTCCGGTGAGATTGGAAATGAGGACGAGTCGCGGCGGGGAGTATCTCACCTTCGCCGCGGTTTTTTCGAAATCTTCCAGCATCGGCTCCATCATCGGAGAATGAAAGGCATGCGAAACCGTCAGCGGTTTGACCTTTATCCCCACCGCTACGAACTTCTTGAGGATGTCTTGCACCGCTTCGCTTCGGCCCGAAATCACTGTGTTCCCGGGACCGTTGAGTGCGGCGATGGCGACGTCTTTTCGATAATCTTCCAGTTCCGCTGCCACGCGAGCTTCATTAGCAGAGATCGCAGCCATCAAACCCTTTTCACATCTTTCCTGCATCAACCGGCCGCGCGCCGCAATCAGGCTCAGGCCGTCTTCGAGACTGAAGACGCCCGCCACACAGGCAGCCACGTATTCTCCGACGCTGTGCCCCATCACCCCCGCGGGGAGAATTCCCCAGGAGCGCCATAACTCGGCCAGCGCGTACTCCAGGCAAAACAAAGCCGGTTGAGTGTATGCCGTTTCATCGAGGGGTGAGGACTGGCCGGTTTCCGGATACAGGACCGAAAGCAGGGGCAGATGGAGCTCGTCCTTAAGAATCTGGCTGCATTGATCTAGGACTTTCCGGAATGTCGGCTGGGTCTCATACAGTTGTCGCCCCATGCCCACATATTGAGAGCCTTGCCCGGTGAAGAGGAAAGCCACTTTCAAGCGGTCAGAGCTTTTCGTTTGTCCCTTAAACACACCCGCCGGCACCTCGCCGGAAGCAAGTTTGCCGAGCTTTTCACACAATTGCGCCAAGGACTCGGCGGGCACGGCAATGCGGTGTGGCCAATGGGCACGGCCTGAATTTGCCGTGTAACAAATGTCGGCGATCGCTTCGTCAGGATGGGCTGACAAATGCGCATGGAATCTTCCCCCCAGTGCATTTAGCGCCTCTTCGTTCAAGGCCGAGAGAGCGAGCAGATGCCGTGGCCGTTCTACCTCCGATCGAAAGGGTTCTGGAACGGGGGCTTCCTGAACCACAACGTGAGCATTCGTCCCGCTGAATCCAAAGGAGCTCAGTCCGGCGATGCGAGTCCTGCCGGCAGGGTTCCAGGGGATGAGCTGGGTGACGACTTTAACGGACAACTCCTCCCAGGGGATAAAGGGATTGGGCTTCTTCACATGCAGGCTGGGCGGGATCTCACGGTGTTCCATCGCCAGCACCAGCTTGATCAGGCCGGCAACGCCGGCGGCGCCTTCAAGGTGACCGACATTGCTCTTCACGGCGCCGATCAGGAGAGGCTGATCCGGCGGACGACTTTCACCATATGCCGCCCCCAGGGCCTGGACCTCGATAGGATCTCCCAGAGAGGTCCCCGTCCCATGCGTCTCTACATAGCTCACCTCCGCCGGCCGGATGCCGCCGCTGGCCAGCGCATCGCGGATCACAGACGCCTGGGAGGGTCCGTTGGGTGCTGTCAGCCCGCTGCTCGGTCCATCCTGGTTAATGGCGCTGCCCCGGACGAGGGCCAGAACTCGATCCCTCTCTGCTAAGGCATCGGAGAGGCGCTTGAGAACGACCACGCCGCAACCTTCTCCACGTGCATAGCCGTCAGCGGAGGCATCGAAGGTCTTGCACCGGCCGTCGGGAGCCAGCATCGAAGCCTTTGACAGTGCAATGAAAGCGTCCGGGGAAAGAATGACATTCACTCCGCCGACAAGGGCCAAGTTGCACTCACGGCCTCTCAAGCTCTGGCTGGCGAGATGCACCGCGACCAGGGAAGAGGAGCAGGCGGTATCCAGTGTGACGCAGGGACCCTGTAGGCCCAGCACATAGGACAGTCTTCCCGAGGCGATGCTATGGGCAATGCCGGAAGCGTGGTAGGCATCGAGTTTCGTGACGTCGAGCGAGCGGAGCTGCAGGTCCGAGTAGTCACTCGTGCAGATGCCCACAAAGACCCCTGTGCGGCTGCCCGATAGTTTGTCCGGCGCCTGGCCCGCGTTTTCCAGGGCTTCCCAGGTGACCTCCAGAAGGAGTCTCTGCTGAGGATCCATCCCAATGGCTTCCCGGGGTGCTATTCCGAAGAATTGTGGGTCGAACTGGTCGACCTGATCCAGAAAAGCGCCACAGCGGGTGGACATCTTCCCGGGCGTTCCGGGATTGGGATCGTAGTAGGCTTCGATGTCCCATCGATCGGGCGGAATCTCACGGACGGCGTCCTGACCCTCGCGCAGAACCTGCCAGAATGACTCCGGATCGTGGCCCCCCCCAGGAAAACGGCAGGCCAATCCGATGATGGCAATAGGCTCTCGTTTCGCCTGCTCAACCGCATGAAGCCGGGACTGCAGCTCCTCCAGTTTGAGATAGGCCTGCTTCAATGGAGAAAGCGGATTCTTTCCATTAGGATCAACGTTCACAGGAGATTGCCTTTCCATAAAACCGGGATTTATTTCCAGCCCCCGCCCTCTCATGGGGCCGGTTCCGACCCAATTCAAACGACGTTGAAAATGATACAAAACCGAGCATGATTCAACGTAGGGGCGCATAGCTATGCGCCCCTA
>JBAVHJ010000141.1:0-1901 GCA_049685715.1 Terriglobia bacterium
AGTTTAGCGATACCCGCGCAGCCCTTTGTATCGCGGACGTCTCCGGCAAAGGGATGCCAGCCGCGTTGTTGATGTCGAATCTGCAGGCGGCCGTAAAAGCGTTCTCGGGTGAATCGGTCGAGCCGAAGGAGCTCTGTGGCCGGGTCAATCGCATGATCTGCAGCCATATTGCACAGGGAAAGTTCATCACCTTTTTTTACGTGTGTGTCGATTCGGAAAAAAAGACGCTGACCTATGTCAATGCGGGCCACAGCGCCCCCCTCCTGTTCCGGAGCAATGGATCGATCGAGCGGATGGAAAAGGGTGGGGCGGTTCTGGGGGTATTCAAGGATTGGAGTTATGAACAGGGCGCGCTCACCCTCCTCCCGGGAGACCGCCTGGTCTTGTTCACCGACGGCATCACAGAAGCCACCTGTGATGGAGAGCAGGAATTCGGCGAAACAGGGGTGGTGGATGCGGTCCGGCCAAATATCCACATGAGCGCCTCGGCCCTGCAGCAGAAATTGATGCACACGGTCACCGAGTTCTGCCTCGGAGAATTCCAGGACGACGCCACCCTGCTAGTCCTCGCCGTGCACCCCTAACACAAAGCAAAATGAGAATTGAAATAAAATGAAAATTGAAAGGTCTGACCCCGCGAAGGTTTAATGATTAGAGTTTTCTGGGAATGAATTCTAAATTAGAAGGCCTTCCAACGCAGGGACGCTGAAACCGCAGAATCACCTGCGATCTCTGCGTCTCGGCGGTATATCACCGTCTTATTCCGTATTCGCCCAAAATCAAATTGACTCCCTAAGCCCTCCTCCTTATGCTGGGCCGCATGTTGGAAACCTTCTTCAAGCTCCGAGAGAATCGCACGACAGTCCGCACGGAACTGCTGGGCGGAGCCACCACCTTTGTCACGATGGCCTACATCATCGTGGTCAATCCTGCCATTTTGAAATTCGCCGGAATCCCTTCCGGACCGAGTACTGTCGCGACCATCCTGGCCGCTGTATTTGGTTGTCTGCTCATGGGGCTGTATGCCAACCGGCCGATCGCCGTCGCGCCGTATATGGGCGAGAACGCCTTCATCGCGTACGGACTCACGGCCATGGGCATCGGCTGGCAACTCTCCCTGGGCGCGGTCTTCGTCAGTGGGGTGGGATTCACCCTGATTACGCTCTTAAGAATCCGCTCTTGGCTCGCGAATTCAATCTCGGTCAGCATGAAGCATAGCTTTGCCGTGGGAATTGGGCTGTTCCTGGCTTTCATCGGAATGTATGAAACCGGCCTCGTCACCAGCGCGGTCGCCGGCATGCCTCCGCAAGCCCTGCTCGCAGCGAACGCGGCAACCTTGCGGGCTCCCGATGTCCCCTTGAAAATTGGAAATCTTCACGATCCCCTGGTGCTTTTGTCGATCTTTGGATTTCTGTTGACGGTGACGCTGTTGTATCGAAAGGTGCGCGGAGCGATTCTGATGGGAATCGGGATGACTGCGGTCCTTGGGTATTTCCTGCATCTAGGCCACGCGCCGCAAGCCGTGGTCGCGCTCCCGTTTAGAGGCGAGTATTCGCTCAGCGCCATTGCGTTCAAGCTGGATATAGCAGGAGTGCTCCGTCTGAGTTTTCTTCCCGTCTTGCTGACCCTCTTCCTGATGGGATTTCTGGACACACTGGGAACTCTCGTCGGGGTCGGAGCCACCGGGGACCTGTTGGACGAAAAGGGAAATTTCCCCAGGATCGAACAGCCGATGATGGTGGATGCCGTGTCCTGCATGTTCAGCGCCCTGATTGGCACAACCACCAGTGGTGCATACATTGAATCTGCAACGGGCATCCGCGAGGGAGCCCGAACCGGCCTAGCCGCAGTCACTACAGGCATACTCTTCGCGTCTTCCCTTTTCTTCGTCCCTCTGCTGG
>JBAVHJ010000142.1:0-5688 GCA_049685715.1 Terriglobia bacterium
CCGTTTCGATTGTGGCTCGGGGGCAGGGAATCGAACCCCGATTCACAGCTCCAAAGGCTGGTGTCCTACCTGTTAGACGACCCCCGAAGATGGGACTGGCCCCCTGAAGTGATCCGGGATATCGAGTCTTCGGGGAAAAACCAATAAAAACCGGTTGGATCAGACTCTCCCGTTCATCTGGAGGCGGCAAAGATCCTTTTCAAGTATTGAGACCGCGGAATGCTGCGAACCACGAAGGTCGACAGCGAAGATGCTGAAAGGAGCGACTGGAGCTCTCTTTCAGCCCGTCGAGCGTCCGAGATCGAGGGAAAGATGCCAAAAACAGCCGATCCACTTCCGGTCATCTGCGCGCCCTGAGCCCCGACCGCCAAGAGCGCGGTCTTCAGATGCCGGAGTTCAGGATACTCGGGAAAAAGGACGTTTTCGAAATCGTTTTCAAACAGATCGAGGGCGCTTACCTTTTCAAAGACCTCTGAACCAAAACGAGCCATGTTATTGGCCGGACGCCTATTTGTCAACCACAAACTTGCCCGCCCGTAGGCATCTGGAGTGCTGATACAAACACCGGTGGGATGGGCCAGAAGCAGTGTCGTCGCCTTTACATCCGAAAGCGGAAATAATTCGTCTCCCCGCCCCACTCCCAGGGCGCGGCCGCCCAGAAGGAAGAAAGGGACATCGGATCCCAGGGCGGAAGCGATCTGGAGCATCTGGTGCGCTTGGAGTTCCAACTTGAAGAAACGACAAAGCGCCAAGAGCGTGGAGGCGGCATTGGAACTCCCTCCACCCAGACCGGCGCCCACCGGAATCCCTTTTTCCAACAGAATGTTCACTCCACGACGCAACCCGGTCGCCGTGGATAAGAGTCGAGCCGCAGCGACCACGAGGTTGTCCGGGCCGAGCGGAAGAGGAACCGCAGGGCATTTCAGGAGAATACGGGAATCACGGCGGGCCGTGAAAGTCAATCGGTCGCAGAGGTCAACGGACTGGAAAACGGTCCTGAGCTCGTGAAATCCGTCGGTCCGTCGACCAACGATTTTCAGTCCCAAATTGACCTTGGCAAAGGAACGGACAGTGAGCGACTCGTCGGGCCATCCCGCACCGTGGATTGGCCCCGCAAAATCTACTGGGGTGTCGGCAAAGGAACGGGAAGGGCGACCTGCCGCGGGAGGCCGTCTACTTGTTGACATTCTGTGCCAGTCGGGCCTTCAAATCGTCCAGCTTCTTCTGAACATTCGCCATTTCCTCAGAGTCCACGTTGCTGCCTTGCTGAGGGTTCTGGCGATAAGACTTCAGCGACTTTTCGTATTCGCTGGTGGCGAGCTTGAACTGATCGGTCGCGAAGTAGAGGTCTCCCAGATGATCATGAATGGTGGGGTCCTTGGGCAGTCGTTCGATCGCCTTCAAGAGATTGGCCTGAGCAAGATCATAGTTCTTGAGTTTGTAATAGGCCCATCCCAGGCTGTCAAGATAAGCGCCATTGGCGGGCTCCAACTCCACCGCCTGCTGGATGTATTTCAACGCCTCCTCGAGCCGCACCCCCCGGTCTGCGAGCATGTATCCGAGATAATTCAAGGCCGCCGCATTCTGGGGATTCAACTTAAGGGTCCGGTGAAAGGTCGCTTCGGCAAGTTCGTATTTTTTCTCACGCTCGTAGATGGCGCCAAGAAAAAAGAGGGTGCTTTCCTTTTGATCCTCGGGGGCCATCGCCTCCGCCGCCAGGACGTTCTTTTCGGCCTCCGGATAACGCTTTTCCCGTTCCTGGATCTGCGCCATGGTGAGATAAACTTCTCGATCCTCTTTTGTTCCAGTCAACAGCTTTTCCAGTTGGGCGATCGATCCCGGGTAATCCCCTTTTTCATTCACCAACTCCGCCAGTTGAAGCTTGAAGCCGCGCTCCTTGGGATACTTCTGGATAGATCCATTGGTGAGTTCAATGGCCTTATCGTAATCCTTCTTCATCCGGTAGGTATCGATAATCAGGCTCTCCACCTTGGCCGCATTTTCCTTGTCCAGCGATTTCAACTGCTCGAACGTCTTGATCGCCTCGGGATACTTCTCCATTTTGCGATAGACCATTCCGAGTCGCTCGAGGAAGATCCCCCGGTTATTGAGTTCGGCGGCGGAATAAGTGCCGGTTTTCTTTTCCGTGGTCTTGACCAGATCCGAAAGCTTGGCGATCGCTTCGTCAAACTTGTCCTGTTCCTCATAAAGAATCGCCAGGTTGTACGTGACATCCATCGAATCGGGGCGCAGGAGTTGGGCACTAAGCAGGCTTTGCAAGGCCGCGTCATAATTGTTCAACCGCCGGTAGATCTGTCCGATTCGCAGGTACGAATCCGCATCACTCTTATCCGTTTCCACGATGGCCTTAAATTCGTCGAGGGACGCCTTGAGTTGTCCATCCTGGAGCAGGCACTCGGCCAGACTGCGATTCACATTGAGATTACTGTGGTCTAGCACGATGGCCTTGCGGTAAAACTCGATCGCCTTCTTGAAACTCTTACTGCGTTCATAGGCATACCCCATGGCGACATAAAGCTGGGCCGAATCCACCTTCTTGGGCAGATTCTTTTCGAGCAGGGCGATGGCCTGCTCGCTCTCGGAGAGGTCAGTGTAAAGGAAGGCCAGGTTGGTGAGACAGCTTTCGGAGTCCGGTTCGATCTCCAGGCACCGTTTGAAGATGCCCATGGCCTGCTCGGTTTTTCCGGCTCGGCGGTACAGTTGACCCAGGGTCAACTGGTCGTCCGTGGAGTTGGGATCGATGCGGGTAATCTCTTCATACTGCGCGATCGCCTTTTCCACCATCGAATCGGCCGTTTTCGTTGGAGAATCCGACTCCCCGATAAGGGAGCGGAAGATGTTGCCCAGGAGGCGGTGCGCATCGAGATTATTGGGATCCTTTTTAATGGCCACTTCGGCTTCGCTCACGGCATCCTTGATGGAACTGTTCCGGGCATAAGCGGAAGCGAGCTCCGCATTCAGAAACGAGGAGGTGGGATCATATTTGATCGACAGCTTGTATTCCTCAATGGCCTCGCGAAAGCGGCCTTGTTCCTCGAGGAGATGTCCCTGGATGTAATGGTAATAACTCTGGGAGCGGTCCGAAGCGTTCGATGACTCGGTCGCATCCCCCCTGGTCGTAGGGACTGAAGTCGGAGTCGTGCCCTGGACCTTGGAATCCTTCCCTTTCTCTTTTTCATCTGCGTTCAAGGAGCCCAAAAGCAGGGGGACAGCCAGTACGACAAAGAAAAACCTCGTCCGCCGGAGTAAATCCTTTGTAAACCTCATAAAAATCTCGATGACCTCACTTCTTCCATGATGCGTTTCCAAACAAGATCGATGCTTGTTTGATGCAAATTGTGCAGATAGAGTCGCCAGCGGCCCGTTTTGCAACTTGCGATTATCACACAGTGACCCAGTGAAGTCAATTTAACCAAAATTGAAAAAATCAGCTGCTCAGGCCCTTACGTAGGAAACAAAAACGATTACTTCAGGTCATCCTTGGGCATGCGTTTATGATCTTTTGAGCCGTTGGGGGGGGCGCTGGATTTGTCGTACCGCAAGATCGTGTTACCATCTGCTCCGTGCCATCTCAGGATTATATCGTTGGCGGACTTCGGGCGGAGGCCAGCCCCACCTGGGCGGAGATCTCTCTTCCTCAACTCCTGAAAAACTACCGGGCGATCCGGCGGCGCGTGGGAAACACGTGCGAGCTGATGGCAGTGGTCAAGGCCAATGCCTACGGCCATGGCGCCGCCATCGTGGCACGAAGTCTTGCCGCCCACGGGGTCCGCTGGTTTGGGGTGGCGACACTCGAGGAGGCCTTGGAATTGCGCCAGGCAGGAATCCGGAAAAACCTCCTGATCCTTGGTACTTTTTTCCCGCCTCAGGCCTCTTCTGCCATCGAGCATCACATTCAAGTGACGGCTAGCTCCACCCAACACCTCGATGTCCTCAATCAGGCTGCCTCGAGGAAGATACCGGCAAAGGTTCATCTGAAGTTTGACACCGGCATGGGCCGGATGGGATTTTCCAGTGCGGATGCCGAGTTACTGGCGCAGCGCTGGGCCCGCGGGTCGTGGCGGCACCTTTCCCTCCAGGGCGTTTCCTCCCACCTGGCGTCCGCGGAAGATCTGGATTGTTTGCAGAATCAGATGCAGTTGCAAAATTTTGGAAGGGTCCTGGAGGTCTTTGCGGCCGCCGGGATCAAAATTCCCATTCGACATCTCGCCAACAGCGCGGGAGCTGCCTTTCATCCCGCCATGCGGCTGGACATGGTCAGGACCGGCATCGCGTTGTTTGGCTACGAACCACAAGGTGCGATGATGCCACCGATGGGGACAGCGCCGGCACTTTCACTGAAGACACGGATCCTCCATTTGAAGTCGGTTCCCAGCGGAAGCCTCCTCGGCTATGGAGGGACGTTTGTCACCCGGCGGCCCTCTGTCATTGCAACGCTGCCGGTCGGTTACGCGCACGGGGTAAATCGAAGGCTCTCTTATGCCAACCGGAGGCCTTGTCGGGGAGCTAACGCTCAGGCACATCCCATGAATACAATTGTTCGCGGCCAACTCGCGCCGATGGTGGGACGGGTGTCGATGGATCTGACCCTGGTCGATGTCACCGAGGTCAGGGGGGTGCGCCCGGGTGACGAAGTCATCCTCCTGGGTCAATCCGGATCGCACGCCATCAACGCCGAAAATTGGGCCGCGTACGTTGGGACCATTTCCTATGAGGTGTTATGCGGGATCAGCACCAGAAGAGTGTACCGCGTTTACCTGGATTGAGCATGAGTGGCGACGCGGTCTCCGGTTGGCGACCACCTCAGCATCCCGTCCCTCATCCTTTCCCCTGAAACACTTGATGTTCGAGATCGAATCATCTCTTGAAATTCACTTCGATTTAGACTAGCCTCTATTCAAACCTTCCCCCTGAGAACCTTGATCATGAAACCCAAGAAGATTTCTGAAAAATGGGTGCGATACTGGCCTGAAAGCGAACAGCCTCGCGAACGCCTCCTCCGCCACGGAACCGAGGCATTGAGCGACGCGGAATTGCTGGCGATCTTTCTGCGCGTCGGCGTGCGCGGGATGAGCGTGGTGGACCTTTCCCGACAACTGCTCCTCGATTTTGGCGGACTGCGCGGAGTTTTTAAGGCGAGTGACGAAGCCCTGGCAAAGGTCAGAGGACTGGGACCGGCCAAGATTGCGACCTTGCGGGCCATCGGCGAACTCAGCCAGCGGCAACTCCGGGAAAAAGTCGAGCATGAGTCTTTTATTGAATGTTCCCGCGATGTAGTTGACCTGCTGGCACACAAGTTCCGTGACCTCGACCAGGAGGTGTTTTCGATCGTCTTCCTCAATACCAAGCACCGCGTGCTGAAGATTGAAGAGATGTTTCGCGGCACCATTGATTCCGCCTCCGTCTATCCGCGGGAGATTGTCAAGCGGGCGCTGGCGATATCATCCTCTGCCGTGGTAGCCGTGCATAACCATCCCTCCGGCAACCCCGAACCCAGCCGCGAAGACCAGCGGTTGACCCAGGAGCTGCGAGACGCCTGTAAATTGGTCGATGTCGTGCTGCTCGACCACATCGTCATCGGCGGCAACGATTACTTCAGCTTTGCCGAAAAAGGGATGATGTAAGGGAGGTGCCGGGTGTCGGGTGTCAGGAGTTAGGGTTGAGAAG
>JBAVHJ010000143.1:0-2202 GCA_049685715.1 Terriglobia bacterium
CGTTTAGAGTGCCATGAGCTACGCCAAGTCCAGGCTTCTGCCCCAGCGGTTGGTCCGCCCGTGTAGTCCGATGAAGGCCAACGATGAGAATCGACCGGCATGAGTCGGACGCATGGCCGTTGAATGCGGCCGCAGCCTCGACATCGGGAATATCGTCAGGTCCGCGCTCCAGAAGTATCTTGAAACAGGAATTGGTCGACGGCCTGCACGGGTGCGCAAAAGCCTTGAGGTAGAGTTTCCGTGAGCGATGCCCAGTTTCCATCCCGCCTCTAGACTTAAAACAAGCGAGTTATGACGCGGGGATCGTCTGAGAGAGTTTCTAAGATAAAATCTGCCCTCTCGCTATGGAGAATTTGCCTTTCGGCGCCGAATACCCTGGCTCCGGCCATGAAAAGAGAGTGCGGCGGGCAACCTAGCCATTTTTTGCTGTGCTAAGAACACACTCTCTCCCGTTTGTGCTGTTAAGGCCGAGGCCGTTGGCGAAATTGTGAATAACTCAAGTCGCTTCCAGCCGGCGCAAGCGCTCCCACGTCGCAAAGAAGTCCTTCAGCCACCGATTGTAGCTCAGGATCCGATAGACAATCTTGCCCGCCGTGCGAATGATTTGCGCCGGCAACAGGATGATAGCCTGGAGAAAACTCCGGAATTCCATCCTCACCAACTCCAGTCCACGCTCTCGATCCGGAACCAACAGCCCATACCACGCTTTTAAATTCCAGGCCAAGGCCGCCATCACCATATAGGCCCAATTACTTTCCAAATTATCCACCGGCATTCGCATGGCGTTGACTCCGCTCTTGAGTTGCGAAATCACATTCTCTTGATCACCTCGCTCGTGCGCAAATTGGACAACTTCATCCCAGTCCAGATCGGTGCGGTTGGTGATGTAGAAAAAATAGCGCACCTCATCCAATAACACTTTCTCTCCCCGCTCGATGCTCAGGTTCTTGCGCAAGACCACCACCCGGTAACTCCGGCTACAGGCCACCGGCTTGTAATTCAGCTCTGCCACCTGTTCGCTTTTTAAACGCTGGTTCAAATAGCCTCGTTCCTTGACGATTTTCTCTTTGACACTCTCGACCCGCTCCCGCGGTTGGGTCTTGATCTCGGGCTCCACTCGCTCTAACCCGCGCCAATGGGCCTCGGCCAGGCCCTCCGCCAGAGCTACAAGGGTCGCGTGCGAGTCGATCCCAAACACGAACTTCACGCCCGTTGCATCCCAGCGATCCAACTCCGTCGTCTGCGAAAAATCGGTATCCCCGCGCAGACAGATTGTCCCCGCGTGCGGTTGGACTAAGGCAATCGCCCGGTCGATCCATTCGGGCGCTCCTTGCTGGCTGGTGGCATTGCCGGGACGGTTGACCAGGAAGAGCACCTCTTTGGTGTTGGCCAAACTCACGATCAACGGGTCGTATCCCCAGATACCTTTATACGATAGACCTATCCCCCCTTTGCATTCGCCCAAGGTTCCGGCAATCGTGCCGTCCACATCGATGACCGCTTCGGCCAGAAAGCCCTTGGGCTGCTTTCGCCAGACCTGTTGCCGTGCTTGGTTGATGGCCTCCATCAATTTCAACGTGTCTTGCGGCGCCAAGCGGCGCGTGAAATCTCCAGCCGTCGTCGGGTCCGGAATCCGTTGCGCGCCCAACCCGTTCAGAAAGCACTCATCATTGCGCCGCAGTTCAATGTCTTCGATCCGGACTCCGCCCGCCATGATGTTATAGGCCATGTTCAGAACATGGTCGCTCTCGTGATAGGGGACATGTCGTTTCAGGACAGAGACCTGTTCATTGATCCGATCGACCAGCCCAATCTTTTGCGCGAGCAAGTGGATCGCCCCAATTCCCCCACAGCCAACGGCCTGCACCTTATCGGCCATCTCGAAGTGGATATTGCTGCCGGTGAACATCGGCTCCGCTTGCTTCGGCCAAGAGCGTGGCTTCAAGCGACGCGTGATTCGGGCCTTGCGATTCCGGAGGATGTTGGGGTATTTTCTGCTCACTCGAAAGGTCCTTCTTGGTGGGTGTGTTGATATTTCACAACCTCACTCTCCACCAATGCTAGCAGCCATTTCGAGCTTTCTTTTGAAATTTCGCTGCTAAATCACGCTTGGATCAGGCCTAGCGGGGTCAGCAGGGAAGTTGGTGACATTTTCATTCACTCAACCGAAAAAACTGCCGGTCAGCGGTGATGGGATTGGTG
>JBAVHJ010000144.1:0-5213 GCA_049685715.1 Terriglobia bacterium
ACTCTCGAGCCCTGGCCAGGACTTATTCACGGTGGCTGATCCGTGCACCCAGGCCCTCTATCCTCGACTGCCTATTTCCTGAGGGACAAACTTCGGTTTGACCCAAGCCCTTGTACACGCACCGGCATCTCCCTCTGAGCGGGTCTTCAGACGCATCGGAAGTCGGTCTCTCATCTCAAATTTGGAATCCCAGATCCAAACCGCAGATCAAGGGAAACAGTCCACGGAGGCCACGGGTACCTGGTGCCAGCGGCAGGTCCTTCCCGCCTGGCCCCGAGTGAGGCACGCTCCACGATCTATGGATGTATCAATGTGGCCCTCGTTGAGTGGAGTTTCAGAAGAGTCGACCGTGTGTTTCTCCAGCCTTTTAGAGACAACCTCAGTCTTCCTCGGCTCGGAATTCAGCCTAGTACGTGGGGCCATCTTCGCTGGGCTCGTCGAGCAACTGGATCGATTCGGCGGAGGGGTCAGCAAAACCAACCGCCGAATTCGGATCGGATATCCCGGTTGATAATCCAGCCGATGCGGTTGCCGAATGATCCAACGGACCTTCAGATGAAAGAGACGCGTGGCTGGCAATCTCTTCGAATTCCTTGAGCGTGGGAAGCTCAGAAAGATCCTTCAATCCGAAATGAACAAGAAACTCCTTGGTCGTCCGGTACAGGATCGGTCGGCCCACCACCGCCTTGCGGCCGGCGGCCGTGATGAGCTTTCGCTCGAGCAAGGTGTGAATCACACTGGAGGCATTCACTCCCCGAATCTGCTGGATCTCTGGCAGGGTGACCGGCTGCTTATAAGCGATGCAGGCCAAGGTTTCGAGGGCGGAGAGCGACAGCCGGGTGGGCGGGCGCTGCGTGCGGGCGAATTGAATGAGAATGTCGTAGTGTTCGGGTTTGGTCGACATCTTCAAACCATGCGCCACCTCCCGGATTTCAATGCCATGGTGAGAGGCCTGATATTCCGCTGTCAGCCCCTCGACCACGGAGGCGATCCTTTCTGTGGGCTCGTTGGGGAACAGGTCGCGGAGCGTCTTCAGCGGGACCGGCTCCGCAGCGATATAAACAATGGCTTCAATAACGGATTTCAATTCTTGTTCAGTCATGGTGTGCACTCGTTCCAGTTCTGGCTTTCTCGTGGCTGGATCGCCGGATTCGGGGGGCTCCCGTCCTGCAGCCCGGGCCACAGCGCTATTGAATGGTCGGCTCCGCCGCCTCCTCCGAGTCCAGGTACGAGGCACTCAGATGGGCGACGGCGTTTTCAAAGTTGTCTTTCCGTTGCGCGTATATGGGCTCGAACGGCGCCTTCTGCGAGAGCTGGATGGCGTGAAGGCGGACCAGCTCCAGCAGCGCCAGAAAGGTCACCACCAGCGCGCGACGGGTCGTGTAGGATTCGAAGATCTGGGTCAAAAGTATCGGCTTCGTGGAGCCCTCAAACAACATCCGAAGATGGGCAATCATCTGCCCGATGGTCATCTCGTCGTGTACAATTTCCAAAGGCGTGCGCAATTTGGCGCGCTCCACCACAGCGCGAAATGTCATGACGAGGTCGTAAAGCGTGATTGAGACTTCCGGTTCTCCGGACTCATCGATCCATTTTTCCAGTTCCGCCCGGCTGTACGTGGCTCCCTCAATCATCCTTTTTTGCTGAAGCATTTGGGCCGCGTTCTTGTATTTCTCATGCTCCAGGAGTTGTCGCACCAGCTCCTCGCGGGGATCCTCGCCTTCGCCCTCGCGGATTTCCTCCGGATCCGGCGGCAGCAGCATTTTCGACTTGATGTGAATCAGGGTGGCCGCCATCAGGATGAAGTCCCCACCCAGGTTGATGTCGAGCTCTTCCAGTGCGCGCATGTATTCCAAGTACTGGCTGGTGATCCGGGCAATGGGAATGTCGTAGATATCAATCTCCTGCTTGCGGATCAGGTCGAGAAGGAGGTCGAGCGGTCCTTCATAAGCAGGCAGCTGAAATTTGAGTTCAAGTTGCATTCTGATTTCCGGGCTACAGCAGCATGGTCCTTCGAACTTCGTCCATCGTGGCCTGAGCCACTCGCCGGGCCGTCTTGTTGCCGTTTTCCAAGATCTCCCTGACCGACCCGGGGTTGGCTTCAAGTTCACGCCGTTTTGCGGCGATCGGCTCGAGGACGGGAAGCAGATGTTTCAGGAGCCCGCGCTTGCAATCGATACAACCAATTTCAGCGGTGCGGCAGCCATGCGCGGCCCAAGCCTTCGTCTCTTCCGTCGAAAAGGCCTTGTGATAGTCAAACACGGGGCAGAGATCGGGGTTGCCGGGATCCTGCCGTCGCTTCCGGGCCGGGTCGGTTACCATCGGAAGAATCTTTTTCTCTACGATGCCGGGGTCGTCGCTCAATTTGATGTCGTTGCCAAGACTTTTCGACATCTTTCGTCCATCGGTCCCGGGCAGGCGCGGGACTGGAGTGAGAAGCGCTTGCGGTTCCGGAAAGATGGGCTTTACTCCATTCTGACCATAGGCAAAATTAAACCGTCGTGCGATCTCCCGGGTGAGTTCAACATGCGGGACTTGGTCCTCGCCCACCGGCACAAAGTCGGCTTTGTACATGAGGATATCGGCCGACTGCAATAGGGGATAGCCCAGGAACCCGTAGGTGTTTAAATCCTTGTCGGCCAAATTCTCCCGCATCTCTTTGTACGAGGGAACTCGCTCGAGCCATCCCAGCGGTGTGATCATGGAAAGCAACAGGTGGAGTTCCGCGTGCTCCTTGATGGCCGATTGCACAAACAAGGTGGATCGCCCTGCATCCAGGCCGCAGGCGAGCCAGTCCAGGATCATTTGGAAACGGTTATCGTCAAGCTCCGACGTGCTCATGTAATCAGTGGTCAGCATGTGCCAGTCGGCAATAAAATGATAACACTCATACTCATGCTGCAGCTTTACCCAATTCTGGAGGGCCCCAACCAGGTGTCCAATATGGAGGCGACCCGTGGGACGCATGCCGCTCAGGACGCGTTTTTTTTTGTTCTGTTGTCCGTTTTCGATCACTGTCAATCAGTCCCCGACGCGAAGATCAGTGCTCCTTGATCTGAACCTTGTTGACCTTGGACAAGGAGCCGAACCGCGCGCCTCCAGAAGGTATCTCGGGGAAACCTTCGCCGGCTAAGACAAGATGAACCAGTTCAAAAAATAACTCAACAAACCAAAGACCGGATTGAAAATAATGCTCAGGGCAGGTGTGAATACCAGCAACATTAACAGAATCCCGCCATACCGCTGGATCGCTTGAAACTTCTGCGCTGCCTCGTACGGAAGTATGGCCTCCAGGATGTGGCTTCCATCGAGGGGAGGGATGGGGATCAAGTTGAATATTGCCAAACCTACATTTAAGAAAATGGCTTGTTGAAAGAGAAGAAAGATCGGTTCCAGGAATCCCCCGACCAAATTGGTTCCCACCCCGCTCTTCAGCAAGACGACAACCGTCTTGTACGCGATAATAAAAATCACCGCCAGGATACAATTGCTGATGGGACCGGCCGCGGCGACCTTGAGTCCGCCATACCGCTTGTCGCGCAAGTGGAGGGGATTGACGGGGGTCGGCTTTGCCCATCCGAGCAGAGGGGCCCCCGTAAAGAATGAGATCGCCGGGAAAATGATCGTGCCCAGGATATCAATGTGCACGAGCGGGTTCAGTGAAACCCTGCCCATATAACGGGCTGTATAATCCCCCAACCGATCAGCCATCCAAGCATGCGCCGACTCGTGCCACGACAGAGAAAGCAGCAGCACGAGCATGAATATTCCGAAATGTCCTAGGTTCCCTTGCATCCGATGACTTTAACTCTAAGAGATGGCCAACCGTCGACCTATCAACAACATATTGCGCCAATTGCTCCCACAACCACAATCCACTGGAGTTTGTAGCACAGTGAGATAGGGGTGTCAAGGAACGGAATGGAGCTGCAGGCGCAAGGAAAGGAGACAAGTAAGCCCCTTTTCAGTCGAACCGGGGGGGCAGAATTGGTCTCCGTGGAATTTGCTTCAGGGGGGTAATTTGATTATAATCCCCTCGCCCGGCGCGCTCGGTGCAACTGTATTCAAACCCGTCCATTCCTCAATTAGGTTTTTTCCCGCGTGAGAAAGGAGCCAGTCATGTTCGAGGGTGATGAAGAGAAAGAGGGGATGGAAGAAGTATACCCGGAGGAAAGGGAGGAGTCGCTGGAGGAAGCCGCTGAAGCTGAATTAGAAGAGCCTTCCGAAGAACTCGTCGAAGAGTTCGAAGAATCAATCGAAGCAGAGGTGTCCATCCCAGAACCTCCTCTTCCGCCTCCCCCACAGCCAGCCCCTTATGTCTCACCAAAGCCAAAGCCGAAAGCGAAATCTAAAAAGATAGCACCCAAGAAAAAGATCGTACCCAAGAAAAAGGTGGCGGCAAAGAAAAAGAAGAAGATTAAACCAAGAAAGATTAAGCCCAGAAAGATTAAGCCCAGAAAGATTAAGCCCAGGAAGATCAAGCCGCGAAAGGTCGTCAAGAAATCGAAACCTAAGGCGAAGAAGAAGGGCAAGGGCAAGAAAGCTGGGAAGAAGGGTAGGAAGAAGTAACCTCTCTGAGATGATTCAGAAGGAATCTGAACGGGACTCGTTCTTCTGTTTGAGAAGGCGAGTCCCGTTTTGGTTTGAACGTGCTAAGACTCCACAAGTCCCCCCTTGAAACAAGGCGTAGCCGATGACCCCACGATCCCGGATTTTCCGACAACAATTCGATCAGGGAGTCTCTCACTTTAATTCCGGAAGGTTCTTTGAGGCCCACGAGACCTGGGAAGATCTTTGGCATACCTTGGCCGGGAATCCCAAGAGGGTGATGCAAGGCCTGATTCAAGCCGCTGTCGGGGCTCATCATCTTCAGAAACACAACAGGCACGGGGCCCATTCGCTCTTTAAGAATGCACTCCGCAAACTCTCCGGCGGTCCAAAACAATTTTGCCTTATTGATCTCCGGCAGCTGACCAAAGATCTCAGGGCCGCATCCGCACGACTTGATTCAGAGAATCCTCTCCCTCACGAAAAGCCTCTTTCGCTCGGCCGGGTGACTCCAAAGAAGCGGCCATCGAAGAATTAGGTTTCGAGGCCGCTCCGATCCGCCCGGTCCCCTCCGAAGCCCTGGCCCTGAACGCCTTAATCTCTCAGCAAGGATTTTGCAAATTCAAGGGTCGAGTATGAGCGCCGATGCTCTTGAGCCTGAGGCG
>JBAVHJ010000145.1:0-1560 GCA_049685715.1 Terriglobia bacterium
CCTTCAAGTATCCTCCCATGAGTTTCACGATTTCTTTGATCAGCATGCGGGCCAGATCCCAAGTGGGCTCGACCAATTGAACTCGTGCACTTAAGGAGAATGCGAATGGGAGATCTTCCCAGGCGACTGTGTCGTTTCATGTTCATGTGGACCGCGCTTTTGTCCGCCTCATATCTCTCTGCCGCGGACTCAATCCATTATCGATTGGCAATGCCCCATCCCTCGTCACACTTCTTTGTGGTCACCATCGTGGTCGATCAGGTAACCACGCCGGTCCTAGATTTTCAGATTCCGGCCTGGTCACCCGGGCGCTATGTGATTTATGATTTTGCACATAACGTCCAGGAGTTTCGCGCCCAGGGAGATCAGAATAACCCGCTCGCGTTCGAGAAGATCGACAAACAGACGTGGCGAGTTCAGACGGGAGGCAGCCGGAAGGTGGCGATTGAATACAAGGTCTTTGCCAACACCCTTTCAGGAACCTTCTCACAACTCAACGACCAGCACGCCAATTACAATGGGGCCTCATTGTACATGTATGTTGTGGGAGCTAAGGATCATCCGATTGATTTGGACATCGAAACGCCGGAAGGGTGGACTGTTCTGAATGGCTTGCCGGGGCGAAAAGCTGACGGAAACCACTGGCTTATGCGAGCGCCAAACTATGATTTCCTGATCGACAGCCCCACGGAGATTGCCCCCGTCTCCAACCCAACGGGAAACGTGCGGGTAAAGACATTTTCGTATGCTGGGAAGAATTTTCGCGTCGTGATCCATAACAATGGCAGTGAAAAGAACGTGGATCGGTTTGTGGGCGACCTGGAAAAGATTGTCAAGGCGGAATACGAAATTATGGGACCTCCCGATTATGAGCAATACACGTTTCTCTTTCACTTCAACCCTTACGCCCCGCATGGCGATGGCATGGAGCACCTCAATTCCACCCAAATTGTGATCACGGGCAATTTGGGGGACGACAACGCCTATGATGGATATCTTTGGGTCTCAGCACACGAATTCTTTCATTCGTGGAACGTCAAGCGGCTTCGGCCGGTGGCGCTCGGCCCGTGGGATTATACGAGAGAGGATTACACCCCCTCGCTCTGGATTTCCGAAGGCCTCACCAGCTACTATGCCTCGCTGACGTTACGCCGCGCCGGATTAACGGATGATCAAAAGTTTTTTAAACATATGGCGAACACCATCGAGACGATCCAGAACTCCTTTGGACGATTTGAGCGGAGCGTGGAACAGGCAAGCTTCGATACCTGGTTCTGGCATGACACCCCGGACGCCGCCAATTGGCAGAATGTCTTCCTTTCGTATTACACCAAGGGTGAAATCCTGGGGGTGTTGCTTGACCTTGAAATCCGCCAGCGAACCGCCAATTCCAAATCTCTCGATGATGTGTTCCGGACGCTCTACAAGAAATTCTATGAATCCCCCGCGGCGACTTACTACCTTTCGGGGCGGGGCTTCCGGGAAGAGGACTTCCTGGAGACGCTCAATGCAGTTTCTTCGACGGATTTTTCGGATTTCTGGAAACAGAATATCGCATCC
>JBAVHJ010000146.1:0-2507 GCA_049685715.1 Terriglobia bacterium
AAATCGAACCCAATAATTCAAATTATCACAATGGACTGGGAAACACACTCTTCAAGAGGAACAAATTTGAGGAGGCCATCCCTTGCTACATCAAAGCGATCGAGATCGATCCCGGGGTGGTTGTCTACCATGAAAACCTTGCCCTTGCCTTCAGGGCAGCCCAGCGTTGGGAGGAAGCTCAGAAGGCTTTCGTGAAGGCGATCGAGCTGGAACCCAATAATGCAGCCTACCACAATGGGCTTGGAATCGCTTATTTCGGGGGGGGCGAGCTTGAGAAGGCCGTCGATAGTTATTTGAAGGCGATCGAGATCGACCCCGGAGTGGCTGTCTATCATGAGAATCTCGGCCTTGTCCTCAGAGGACTGGGCCGATGGGAGGAAGCAGAAAGGGCCTATCTGAGGGCGGTGCAAATTGAGCCGCACAATGCGGAAACTCAAAATGGACTGGGAAATACTTACTACGGGGAGGGGAATTATCAGAAAGCCGCTGAATGTTACCTCAAAGCGATCGAGATCGATCCCGGAGTGGCGATCTATTACGAAAATCTGGCGCTGGCCTTCAGGGGACTAGGTCGGTTGGAGGACGCCATGAAGGCTCATCAAAAGGCGGTCGAGATTCAACCTCAAATAGGAAGTTTGCAATGAGGGGTCAAGGATCTTCTACTTCTAATGACCCTTGTCAGACCACCGGCCAGACGCGCCAACTCCAAGAGCCTGATCGACCGGTGCAGAGTGCCCTCAATTGTAACATTTTGCCGCCGTGGCCTTGAAACTGGCGAAAACGCTCATACCTTCCTGAAGGCCGAGCGTGTGCACAGAGTGAGCGGTGATTTCAGCCACCAGGGGTGGATGCGTGCCCAGCACAACCCGCACGCGCTCACCCTGCGGGGGCTCCGGCACCAACTCGAGGATCGGCCCGGCAAAGACGTTCTGCGCCGTGCCGGAGGGCTGTAAGAGGTGCAAAGTGATTTCCCGGGGATCAACGGTCATGAATGTCTCGTCGCGGATGTCTTCACTGATAGTGTGGACGACGCCCGTTGGTGTTTGAACTTCGGCCAAACCCGTCGCATCCCGCGAGCTGACTCTCCCCTGGAATAGGTTCACTCCCATAATCTCCGCCACATAGCGGGAGCGCGGCCGCCGAAGGAGTTCCTCGCGATCTCCCACCTGAATGATTTTCCCTTGATCCACCACTCCCACCTGGTTCCCGAACACCATGGCTTCAAAGGGACTGTGAGTCACAAGAAGAGTGATGCAAGGAAGATTGGCAAGGATGCGACGGAGTTCAGTCCTTACCTCGCGCCGGGTTTGGAGATCGATGGCGGAAAGCGGCTCGTCGAGCAGCAGGAGACGTGGCTTTAACACCAGCGCCCGAGCGAGCGCGATTCGCTGTCGCTGGCCACCTGACAGCCGGTCCGGCTTCCTTGAGACAAGGTCTTCAATACCCAACTGATTGAGCATTTCGTGGGTCTGTCGTCGAACCTGGGTTTCGGCCAATCCTTGCGCCCGAAGCCCGAACGCCACGTTTTCAAAAGCAGAGAGGTGAGGAAACAGAACATAATCCTGGAACACATATCCGACGGGCCGCTCGTTGGCCGGCATGGCAGTCCCGCGCTGGCTGTCAAAGAGGTCAAGATCCTCCAGTTGGATTCGACCACGGTCCGGAAGAAGCAGCCCTGACAGAACATTCAGGATCGTCGTCTTCCCCGCCCCGCTCTCTCCCACCAGAACGAAGGTGCTTCCGGCCTTGGCGGTGAGTGAAACATCCACCTGGAACGGGATGAGCTGTTTGGAAAATTCGGCGATCAGCACGAATTCCTCACTTGCCCGGATTGACGACGACGCTCCGGAGGACGAAGAGGAGTCCAAACGAAACGGCCAACAGGATGACCGAGAGCGCCACGGCGGATTTTACATCGGTCTGAAGGGCGATATACACCGCGAGCGGCATGGTCTGCGTCCGGCCGGGCATATTGCCGGCAAAAGTAATGGTGGCCCCAAATTCCCCCAGTGCCCTTGCCCAGCTCATGGCTGCTCCCGCGACCAGCGAATGAAGGCTCAACGGGAGCACCACGTGAAAGAACGTGTAAACAGGCGAGGCCCGTAAGGTCGCCGCGGCTTGCAGATACCTTGGCTCAATGGACTCGAACCCAGCCCGGGCTGTATTGATAAAGAATGGCGCGGCAACAAAAGTCTGGGCGAAAACCACCGCGACGGTGGTGAACGGGATGCTTATTCCCGCCACAGAAAGGACACTCCCGAGAAAGCTGGAACGACCGAAGGCAAGCAGTAATCCCAGACCGGCCACCGTCGGCGGCAAGACCATGGGCAGGTTGATGACCACTTCAAGGACACGCTTGCCCGGAAACTTGCTTGAAGCCAACAGCAAGGCCACTGGGAGACCCAGGATGATGACGACGATCGCGGAACTGACCGAGGTGATCAAGCTGAGCCGCAATGCTGACATCACGACGGGTGTTTGAAGCCGGGCCAACAGTTCAACCGGAG
>JBAVHJ010000147.1:0-1640 GCA_049685715.1 Terriglobia bacterium
CGTCTGTACTTGCAGTGCAAGCCAGACGAAGACATCGATGCCTGGAGCGATGAGAAGATCTGGCAGGAACTTCAGGTCCGTCTGGCGTCGAACGGATGGAAACTTGCCCAAGGGCAGGTCCTGCAAAAAGGCGTGACCGGCATGCGCAGTTTCGTGGTGGAGCCCATGCAGTTTGGCCGGCTTTTTCTGGCGGGAGACTCCGCGCACATCGTTCCGCCGACCGGCGCCAAGGGATTGAACCTTGCGGTGGCTGACGTCCAAATACTGGCACGCGGTCTCAATCAGTACTACACCACCGGACGTCGCGACCTGCTCGATCGCTATTCTGAAACCTGTTTGCGGCGCGTCTGGAAAGTACAGCGCTTCTCGTGGTGGATGACATCCATGCTCCACCGCTTCCCCGATGAAAACCCCTTCGACCAGCGCCGCCAGCTCGCTGAACTGGACTACGTGACCAGTTCCCGGGCGGCCGCCAAAACCCTGGCCGAGAACTATGTGGGCCTTCCGATGGAGTGAAAAAGAAAAATCGCCCGCTAGCGGATACGGTCACCCTCCCCAGCACTCATGCGCCGTTTGCGAGCCGCTGCCTTGGTCGCCTTCGCCTTGGAGCGCGGCTTGGCGTGCGGCGGCGTCTCCGCCTGCGCGGCGATGCTCGTTACTTTTTCTTCTTCTTCCCCGCCCCCAGCCAGCCCCGCCAATGGCGGCAGCTTCTGTTTCAACTGCAGCACCGGCTCGAACAGGTCGCCCATCTTCTGTACGCGCGCGAGCACGTCCTTGGCTTCAAACACCAACCGCTGCGGATCTTTCTTCGTCAGCGCCTGCTCGACTTCGTCCCAGGTCACGGGCGTCGACACGGTGGGCTGCTCCCGGGCGCGCAAAGAGTAGATGGAGATGGTCGTCTTGTGCTGGTCGTTTTGGCTCCAGTCCACGAAGATCTTGTTGGTCCGAACCGCCTTCTTCATGTCGGAGACCACCAACTCAGGATGCTCCTGCTCGAGCAGACGAGCCAGCGCATGCGCGAAAGCCTTGGTCTGGTCGTAACTGATCTTCGTATTCAGCGGAACGTAGATCTGCAGGCCCTTCGAGCCGGACGTTTTCGGAAAACTCTGCAGTCCAAAGTGTTCGAAAATCTCGCGCAACCAGAGACCGACCTGCGCGCACTGCACGATGTTCGCCGGAGGTCCGGGGTCGAGGTCGAAGACCATCATGGTCGGCGTCTCGATGTCGGCGGCGCGCGCGAGCGAGGGGTGCAGCTCCAGCGACGCCAGGTTGGCAATCCAGACCAGCGTCGCCAGATCGTTCGCCAGAATGAAATAGATGGTCCGGTGATTGCTCTCGCTCCAGATGGGCGCGGTCTTCACCCAGTCGGGCCGGTGCATCGGCGCATTCTTTTCGAAAAAATACTCGTGGTCCACTCCCTCGGGGTAGCGTTTCATGGTGAGCGGGCGTGCGGCCAGATGCGGCACCAGCACAGGTGCGATGCGGACGTAGTAGTCGATCACTTGGCCCTTGGTAAATCCGGCCGCTGGATAAAGGACTTTCTCGAGATTCGAGAGCTTGAGCTTGCGGCCCTGCACTTCGACGATGGTGGGGGCGGACATGAATGGGCGTTGCTCGTACGCCAGTCGTTGGTCGTTAGT
>JBAVHJ010000148.1:0-5084 GCA_049685715.1 Terriglobia bacterium
TAACAAGAGCCCAAGATGTCCGTACAGATCCGAGGGGTCATGGGGACATTGGGCGTCAATGTTGAATCCTGACGTTAAGGGTGTCCTCTGGGCATTAGGTTTTTGGATTCAAATCGATTGGGATGGAATGAAGGAAGAATGGAATTATCCCGGCCTGGAAGGGACCAGAGAAGGAGGGAGAGACGTCTGACGCTGCTCTGTCAGTCCATGCTTTTCGAGCCAGGCAACGGCCGCTTCACTTTTTCAGAAACCCGATTTTGATGAGGAAAGCCGAGAGGGCCTCATTGAACTCCTTCGGTTTTTCCAGCATCAAGAAGTGGCTGACTCCCGGCCAAGTCTGGTAATCGAGGTTGGGAGCAATGCCCCGATCAAACGGCTCGTTGTCTTCGGCCCAATTCGAGGATTGGGCCATGAGGGCCAGGGTGGGAACGTTGATCTTGTCCTGCTGCCATATTCCCTCATCCAGCATGCCATCCATGGCACTGACGGCGACGTACTGGGGGGTACGCAACATGACCGCCTTGATCTCTCCACGCAAGGTGGGGTCGGCCATCGACTGTAACATGGAGTCAACCATGCGTTCGGCTGCCAGGGGATAGTTCGGGCCGCGGAGCGGCTCAAAGAATTTCTCCGCCGCGGCCTTGTCAGGGAAAGGACGGAGCGACCCGTCGACAATAACGAGGGCGATCGTCTTTTCAGGGTACTTTCGGTAGAACTGGCGGATGACCGGCGTCCCCATGCTGTGTCCGACGAGCACGGCACGGTTCACGTTGGAATCGCGCAGGACGGCTTCCACGGCGCGCGCGAACAGATCCATATTGTAAACAATCTTAGGTTTGTCGCTCAAACCATGCCCGGGAAGGTCGATCAGGATGACTCGGGTCTTGTCCTTGAAGGCAGGAGTTTGGCCTCTCCAGAAACTCTGATCGCAGGTCCAGCCATGCACGAAGACAAGGGCATCACTCCCCTCGCCATAGCTGACGTAATGCACACGCATCCGATCGAACTTCGCAAAACGGGATCCTGTCTTGGCTTCCTTGGCAGAAGTAGTTGCCGGCCAGCACATCAGGAATGCGACGAACACGAAGACCCCAATGTAAGGCATCCTCAAACTTCGCGGGTTTCTTAGATTTCCACGGTAGAGAAACATGGAAAGCTCCTTGGATAAGAGTGTATCGCGGTCATCCTTGTTGGGTGATCCGCCGCTGCGGATCGCCCTGGCGGATTTGTGAATTATGCAAAGCCTGTCGTGCGGAGAAGATTCTTACCGCCGGACTTCACACATCAGCGCCAGCAGATTGTTGTCCACATCGCGTAAAAAGGCCAGCCACAAGTCCTGATCGGCCAATTGGGCGGCCAGGTGTGGTTTGGCGTCGAATTGTACCCCTCGGGCAGAAAGGATATTGAAGGTGGCATGAATATCGTCAACCTTGTAATACAGGATCGAGGCCGGATGATCGAACTCGGGTTTTACGGGCACACCCAGCATCAGTCGTATGCCACCACATTCAAAGAACGCCATGTTCGGGACCTCAAACAGAAACCTCATCCCCAGCGTGTCGCGATAGAACGCAATCGCTTTTTGAACGTCGTGAACAGTGATTGAAATCTGGCCGATCTGAGACAATCCGAAGGGTACCGGAGCGGTCGTCATTCTTATCACCTCCCTCATGGTGTGAGCGGTTCAGGAATCGTGTATGGGCAAGCGCGGCAGCCGACTGCGGCGGAACAACCCTTTGTGCCTCATAGGCAACTTCGTGGCTATCGAATTCTTTCATTCGAAATTATCGTGGCAACAGATCCGGAAGATTCGCAATCGCATAGGCCAGGACCGCCATCGCCGCGGCGTTTTCGGCCAATTCTGAAGGGACAATCTTATCCAAGGTGTCAGCGGCAGTGTGATGATAGTTGAAGTAAGTCCGACTGTCTTGAAACAGGCCGAAGGTCGGCACACCCAGGGGCTCGAGCGGGGAAATGTCCGACCCGGTCTCGTCGGAAGGATCCATCAGGGTTGCCCCCGAACTTTCGAGAACCGTGGAGACCGGTCTCAACATCCGCAAAGCTTTGGGCACTACCCTGGCATGAAAACCCAGGGGGTGGCCGGCGCCCAGATCACTTTCGATGGCGGCGACATGGTTAGCAAGTTCCCCGGCGAAATCTTTGGCATAAGTTCTGCCTCCCACCAATCCATTTTCCTCGTTCATCCATGCGACAACCCGGAGGGTCCGCTTCGGCCGCAGATGAAGCTGCTCGAGCACCTGCGCCGTCTGCATCGCTACAGCTACCCCTGCGGCATCGTCTAGGGCCCCGGTGCCCAAATCCCAGGAATCGAGATGACCGGAGACGAGAACCACCTGTTCCGGATGTTCACTGCCTTTGAGGTCGCCGATGACGTTATAGCTGACGGCCTCCGGCAGGGTTTGTGGGGTCAAGATCAAGTGGAGGCGCACCGGGCCCTGCGCGACAAGATAGGACAAGAGATCGGCATCTTCCGCAGTAACGGCCGCGGCTGGAATCCTGGGTGAATCCGCAGCATAATCCATGGCGCCGGTATGGGCCAGCCGGTTGTCTCCACCTCCCGGGGACCGGACGAGCGAAGCGACGGCCCCGAGTCTTGCGGCAGCACTCGCCCCTGCTCCACGGTAAACGACTGCCTGACCGTAGGCCGGTCCACCGTACCCTTCCGCCGCCATTTGTTTATCGAAACGCTTATTGAAGAGGACGATTTTCCCAGCCACCCTTTCCCGGCCCAGGGCATTAAGCTCATCAAAATTGTTGACGACGACCACTTCCGCGGTAAGGCCTTCCGCCGGAGTCGCCACGCTTCCACCCAGGGCCGTCAAGACGATTTTCTGTGTCGTATCCGGCGCCTGGCCAGGGAATTGGATTAACTCGCCCGCTTCTTGTCCCCGCACCCAGTGCGGCACCGTCAACTTTTCAAGTTGAACGTCCAGTCCGAGGCGGCGCATCTCGGCCGCCACATACTCGACGGCCTGCTGTGCCTGCGGTGATCCCGTCAGGCGGGGGCCGATGTTGTTTGTGAGGTGACTCAGTTGCGTGTAGGCGTAATCGCTTCTGAGAGCGGCCTGCTGAATTTGTTTCAGCTCGCTCAAGAGTTGCGGAGGATATGGATAAGGCGAAGATTGCTGGCCTGGCTGTGCCACAAGGCAGGAAACACGAACAAATAGAAGAACGAGAAGCAAAGCTGGAGGAAAGCAAGAGCATGCGAAGAGTAGAGCGTTTTTTTTCATTGTCCTCTTCCATTGGGTGATGTTCCTGTGAACCACAATGAGAATTTGCCATGGAAACCACGGCATTATAGGGAATCGCTTCCTGAAAGGCCAGCCTTCATTGCATCACCGTAAGCGCAGACCAGTCGGGGGCCAACTTCGGCTTGGACTGCTGAATCCTGGTACATCCGGAGAGGATGCCTGCCCCTGCTTCGGATCGGGAGAGGCTTTAGGGCGGCACAGGGCCCGCGGGTCCTGGTGTCCCGTCCTGATCTTTGAGAGGTTGATTTTATTGGGATTTTATGTTGCTTCCCCCCGAGCTTTTGACTTATCCTTTTCCAGCCCACTGCGGACATTTCCGATGAATCTGATGGCTTGAGGACAAATTTTCAGTGAACAAAAGACGCTCCCGTGTGGCCCTGATCTGCGGTTTGGCTTTTTGTTTATCTCTTTGTGTTTTGGAGAATTATGCACAGAGCCCCGAGGGCACTCTGGTCGGGGTCGTGCTCGACTCGAGCGGGGCCCGGATTCCTGGGGCGGACGTGACCATCCAGGGGTTGGATTCCAGGTTCAGTCGTCAAACCAAAACCGACCCGGAAGGTGAATTTCGAGTAGCCTCCCTCCCTCCAGGAAGGTACCAGGTCAAGGTCTCTGCGAGGGGCTTCGCGGCAGCGGAGTATGAGATCAACATTGCGGTCAGTTCCATGCCGACGCTTTCCATCGTCCTCAAACCCGCATCGCTTAAACAATCGGTCTCCGTGATTGGAGAGGAGTATTCTCTTGCCTCTCAACCGATCGAGACCACCAGCAGTGTCGAAAAGTCGACCGTTACGGCCCGCGACTTGGCGGCGATTCCCCTGGCGCATCGTAGTTTTGCAAACATCGCCTATTTGAGTCCTATGACGCAGCCGGTGGAACCTTCGGATCCCACCAAGGCGCGTATCACGGCGGTATCATTCGCCGGGAGCTCGGGACTGAATGTCGACCTTTCGGTCGACGGCGGGGACAACAACGACGATTATATCGGAGGATTTCTTCAAAACTATTCTCCCGATGCCATTCAGGATTTTGCGATCCGAACGGCTCAGTTTGACGCCGACACCTCTCGAACCAACGGTGGTTCGGTCATCATCGCGAGTCGTCGAGGCACGGAAGAATGGCATGGAAGCCTTGGTTTTTATGAGCGCAGCCGTTCCCTGAACTCGCGCAATAGTCTCGATAATCCTGAACCGAATCCCAAACAGCCTTTTTCACGCCAGAACGGAGTCGCGACGCTGGGGGGGCCGGTTCAGAAAGGGCGAATTTGGTTTTTCTCGTCCCTGGAATACGTCCGCGAAAACGCAAGCGTCGCTTACAGCGCAGACAGCTTGAGTGAATTCAGGAATCTGGCCACCCTGGCCAACCGGGGGCTGATCCCCGGGGTAAGTTCCATCGACGTCCCGACGTCGGTGCTCGTGCCTTTTCGGGATACGCTTTTTTCGACGCGGATGGATTGGTCGCAATCAGAGCACTCCCAGTGGTTTTTCCGGGGCGCTTTTGACCGGAGCCGCGCACAGAATGATTTGGTCCAACAGGCCACCTTGCCCTCCACAGGGGCGACGACCCGCTCCAATTACTTCAGCTTTCTGGTGAGCAATCAGTTCCAATTCCCATCGAATTGGACAGCGGTCCTGACGATGGAAGCCAGCGAATTCCACCATACCAAGCAGAGGAACTCGCAATTGGGTCTGGCCCTGGCCTTTCCGTTCAGCGCCACGTTTCATACGACGTCGGGGTTTGAGACCTTTGGTGACAATCAGTTTGTCACTCCCATTACTGCCTTTCCCATTCAACGCGACCAGCAAAAGTACCAGG
>JBAVHJ010000149.1:0-9218 GCA_049685715.1 Terriglobia bacterium
GTACCCGGTGACTTGGCCGAACAGTTGAAGGTCAAGAATGTTTCGGCCTCCCCCCAGGAGAACTTCAGCAATGATGAACAAATCAATATTCAAATTTACCGGACCGTCAACCCGAGCGTGGTCAATATCACCACGGAGACTGTGGAATATGACTTTTTCTTTATGCCGGTCCCGGCCCAGGGAACGGGCTCGGGTTTTGTGATCGATAGCCAGGGGCATATCCTCACCAACTTCCATGTCGTGGAGGGGGCCCGCCGGCTTGAGGTGACTCTTTACGACAAGTCAAAATACTCGGCGCGGCTCATTGGGGGCGACAAGTCGAACGATTTGGCGGTCGTTCGAATCAACGCGCCGCAGGCGAAACTGCATCCCGTCAAGCTTGGAGATTCGGGCAGCCTGCTGGTCGGGCAAAAGGCGCTGGCCATTGGCAACCCTTTCGGGTTGGCAGGCACGATCACGACGGGGATTATCAGTTCCCTGGGCCGCTCAATCCGGGCGGAGAACGGCCGTGTGATCGAGAATGTGATTCAAACGGACGCCGCGATCAATCCCGGAAACTCCGGGGGCCCACTGCTGAATTCCCGCGGCGAAGTGGTCGGCATCAATTCCCAGATTTATTCACCTAGCGGCGGCAGCGTCGGCGTAGGCTTTGCGATCCCGATCAATAGTGCCAAAGCGATTCTGACGGATTTAATATCGGTCGGGCGAGTGAAGCGGGCATTCTTTGGGGTGCGGGGTTATTCGATTGACCCGGACTTGGCGGAAGCCCTGCGTTTGCCGGTCGATCATGGAATGCTGGTTGCAAGGGTGACCCGGGGCGGAAGCGCCGAGCGCGGCGGCATTCGCGGGGGAGACGAGTGGTTCATCGTCGGCAACCAGCGCATGATTCTTGGCGGAGACCTGATTGTCTCTGTTGACGGGCGCGAGTTCGATTCGGATGAAGACATCAATCGCTATGTCGAGTCCAAACAGCCCGGCGGGACGGTCAAAGTGGATCTGTACCGGGGACGGCGGAAGATGACTCTTGACGTCCCCCTGATCGAACGACTGGAGTAGACTGGCGCGCCGGGTTTTCGCAGTCAGAATGTGCCCTGCAGCGTGTTCACGGTAATCCCCTGTCCCTCCCCCGCCCTTATTACTTTAAGGCCTCTTCGATTTCCGCCAGCCGCTCGCGGGCGCTCGCTGCCTCGGTACTGCTGGAAAACCTCTTCACGATCTCCCGATAAGCATCTCCCTTGTAAACGAACCGGTCAGTTTCCCTTTGGTAAACGAAGCGGATTCCGTTGGAAGCCAGGTGGTCCAGGCCGCGAAAGTTCGCGAAAAGATCCCTTTCCTCCAGATTGTCGGGCAGGGTCGATTCCTCCCGGGTCAATGTTCGATTCGCACGAACCGAAAGCTGCCCGGCTTCTTCCTCCGCGAGTTGGCCAAGGCGAAGGAGCGCGGCTGGTCGCATGGGCGTCCGATCGAAATGGGTTAGCAGGATTCTAAGGGCCATCAGGGCCTTCTCGCGGGATTGTGAATGGGCATAACGAAATAGCCTCTCATCATCTCCCGCAAGGCCGGGCGCGGCCACAGCGGCCGCAAGCATCCATCCGGAAAGGTTTCGACTCACGACCACGCGTCGAAACTTGGATTCCTGGGAGCGGGAAGCCCCTGCAACCAGAAACACCCGATGCCCGACGCGCAGGCGGCGGAGAAAGGGGGCTTCCACATCCGGCTGTGCTCGAACGACTGAAAATCGGTCATCAAACACGTAGGCCAGGAAAGACTTCGTCCCCGTCTTTTTCAAGGGGTTCGAAGGACTTTTCGCGCCGAAAACCGGGGTCGTGAAAAGGAGAATGATTACAAGTGACCGCAGGATTGCAGGAATGGCATTGTAGTTTGCAAGGTTTGTTCCGGGCATGGTCATAGACCGCCTGAAGTTGGATTTGGGGGAGTGGCGCTTGATAACCTTAGGTCGACGAATCCCCGCAAGTCAAGCCAAAGTTCTGACGGCGATTCAGTCTGGCCTGATGTTCATGGCTTAAAGGTTCAAAGTCCAAAGTTCAAGGTCCAAAGTCCAAGGTCAAATCTCTTCCAGTTTCCTGCTTCTGGCCTCTGACTTCCGACCTCTGACTTCGGGCCTTTTGCTTCCTTTACCTATCACCAATTACCTATTACCTAATACCTATTCCCTATCTCTGCTCATTCAGGCGGCAAGGGAAGAATTGAAGAAAGGCAAGTGTTGCCGCGGGGGTCAACGACTTGACCAAGGGGCCAAGTGGGTTCTATGATGCTTTGAAGAGACAATCCTGAAAGTGGGGCGATCCACAGTGTCGGGGCGCCTTTTTCTTAGCGAGGAAAGAGCCGTTGGTTACGTTCGAATTCAGCCTGTTATTTGTCCTGTTTGGGCTGGCTGCCTTTTCAGCCTGTGCGGAGACGTCGCTGTTTGCCGTCAACCGGTACTACATCAAAGGGATGGCCGCAAAGGGCAGTTACCGTGCCAAGCTGGTGCTTGCGGTCATCAGGCATCCTGAGCGGATTCTGACCACGATTCTGTTCATGAGCACGCTCGCCAATGTCTCCCTCGCAGCGGTTACGTCCGCGATTGTGGCCGACCTCGTGGTCGAGCCGCATCGGGATCTGGTGTTGGCCTCAGCGACGGTCCTGCTGGCGATCAGTCTTCTCATCTTCGCAGAAATCACTCCTAAAACGATTGCGGCACGACACGCCGACCAGTTCGCGCTGGCCCTGATTCAACCCCTTCGGGTGATGATGGCCATGGCCCGTCCAGTCGTGGTGGTGGGAAGCGGGTTGGCCAATCTGATCGTCCGTCAGATGGGCCCTAGTGAAAGTAAAGAGGCCAGTCTCTCGGAGGTTGCTCTCCACTCCATCATCGAGGAGTCCGAGATGGATTCGGCCTCCTCCGATCGACAGAGGATGCTGCGCGGAGTGTTGTCGCTCTCCGACTTAGCCGTAAAATCGGTGACGATCCCGCGTCCCGAAGTCACTGCCATCTCCATTGATGCCACCGCTGAAGAAGTCTTCCAGGCCATCCGAACCTCTGGTTACAGCCGCATCCCCGTCTACCGCAAGAACCTCGATAACATTGTCGGCATCCTTCATGCCAAGGACGTTCTGCCGCGACTCCTGGAACGGATCCAGGACTTGAATCGCGCCCGAGAGCCCATGCAACTTGTTCACGTGATGCGCAAACCACTTTTCGTCCCGGACACGGCGAAGGTAGATGTGACCTTGAAATACATGCAGAAGAACCATATCCATCTCGCGGTGGTGATCGACGAACATGGTGGGATGGAAGGCATTGTCACCCTGGAAGATCTATTGGAACAGATTGTAGGGGAAATCCAGGACGAGCACGATTTCGAACTGGACGCCATCCGACATTTGTCCGACGAGTCGATGCTGGTGGATGCCGACATTTCCATCCGGGAATTGAACAAACGGCTGAAACTCACCCTTCCGGAATCAAATCACTACTCGACCCTCGCCGGATTTCTTTTGGCTCAGTCCGGAAAAATTCTCACCAAGGGGGAGGAAGTGGTGTTCCCTCCTTGGAAGTTCTCAGTAATTGAAACCGAAGGGCGCCGCCTGGTCAAAGTGCGAATGGAACGCTATCTGGCTGAACCCGAACCGGCTTCTGTTCAGTCTCGACAGTCTCTCTGAATCTCCGCACCCCCTCCCCGTCGTTAAGATTCTGTAACCTTTCAAAGATAGACTTCTCCGTGTCGGAGGGGTTGAAGGAAGGTCGGCTTCCGCCGAGTATGACGGGAGACGTCTACCCTCATTGCAGTCTCTCCCGCTTTCACAGGAAGTGGTTGTGAACATTCATAACGTTGCTCTATGTGTACAAATTGCGGGCGTCTCCATACTATTCCTGCTCTTCGTGTTCCTATCGTTGTATGACAAGCGGGTCTATTTGAGGTACTGGACCGTCAGCTGGTTTCTTTACGCCGGGGCGCTCCTCACTCTACTGCTTTCTTTTCTCCATCACCGGCACTGGCCCCTCGCCCTCTATCAATTCCTTGAACTGGGCTCTCTGGCCATGCTCACCCTGGCTGGACTGAATTACTCCCGCGATTTTCGCTTCCGCAAAAGACACCTGTTGCTGACCGTTCCGATTGCTGCCTGGGCCATAGCCAGCACCGGATCGTTCAAAAGTTTCAACACGATCTACGTGGTTCACTTGTTCTTAATGGCCGCAGCGTTTGCCTACAATGCCTATGTGTTATTTACCTCCCGTTGGTTTCGCACCAACGTGGGCGCACGGATCCTGGCTTATGTCTGCTCCCTCTTCGCCTTGATGGACATCCATTATTTCTTTATTTTTGGTTATATTTTTCATCGGAACCTCAATTCACTCGATTACCTGCAATTCTCGAGCTTCTATGATCTGCTGCTGCAGTATGTCCTGGCGATTGGGATGGTGGTGGCGGCCATGCAAGAAACCCAGCACCGCTTGGAATCCGCCAACGCCCAGTTGCATGAAGCCCAGGATCGGTTGCGCCACCTGGCACAGACAGATCCCTTGACAGGGGTCTACAATCGACATGCATTCCGAGAGATATGTGACCGGGACCTTAAGAAGATTCGAACCTCCCATTGTCCTGATGCCCTGGGATTGCTCGACATCGACAATTTGAAGAAGATCAATGACCTCGGCGGCCACTCGCGGGGGGACGAAGTCCTCCGGCTGGTGGCCCAAACCGTCTCCTCCATGGTCCGGGGAGAAGATTGTCTCGTCCGATGGGGCGGGGATGAATTCCTTCTCTTGATGCGGGAGACGGAACTTCCACAGGCGGAAAAGCGGCTGGAATTGATCAAGGAGCAATTGAGTCATCAGTCCATCAATTCCCGCGCCGGAAAGATTTTCTTCGGCGTCAGCTACGGCGTGGCCGAATTCGACTCCATCGACAAGCTCGCAGCCGCTATTGAAGAAGCCGACCGGCAGCTCTATAGACAAAAACAGTATTCAAGAAAATCGCTCATGGTGGTGTGAGGATCCAGGGCCCTCTTGTCCTTGCGTCACCCGATAATCCTCAAATCAATCCCCGTCGAACCCGTCGCCGGGATCAGCACCCGGTTGAGTCCAGCCATTCACGCAAGACGCTGAGCGGTCGCAAAACGTGACCGGCATCCTGTCCTGACGCCGGATCGGAGAAATCGATCCCGATTTTCCTTCCTGCGTCGTTTTATCCCGATGACTTTGCGCAGCCTTCATTTTTCCGGAAGAAAGTGCGCCTCTCCACTGCATTCAAATTCTTTTGACAGGCTTCCCTTATTCAGGCATCTTAACGGTCTTGCGCTCCGCACGTAAATTGAGGGAGTGTTAAAATCCCATTATTGACCCACGAGGCTTGTCTAATGCTTTCTGAAGAAATGGTCAGCGCACTCATTCAAAAAACCGACTCGAAAATATTGCTGCTCGTGATGGATGGTCTGGGGGGGCTGGCGGTAAACGGAAAAAGTGAAATGGAAGCGGCGGTGACACCGAACCTCGACGCCCTTGTCAAAGAGTCGGTGGTGGGTTTGGCAGACCCGGTTGCCCCCGGCATCACTCCGGGCAGCGGCCCCGGTCATCTGGCGATCTTCGGATACGATCCCGTGAAGTACCAGATCGGCCGCGGTGTCCTCGAGGCTCTGGGTGTGGACCTGGAGATGACGGATCGCGACGTCGCCGCGCGCGGAAATTTCTGCACCATTGACGCCAACGACGTAATCACCGATCGCCGTGCGGGTCGCATTGCAACGGCGCTCAACGAAACCTTGTGCGCCAAGCTGGGAAGCCGAATTCCCGCGATCGACGAAGTCCAGATCATCATCAAGCCCGGGAAAGAACATCGCTTCACGGTGCTGTTTCGGGGGGACGGGCTCGATGACCACCTCACGGATGCCGATCCGCAAAAGGAAGGGATGAAGCGCATCCCCACCGAGATACTGGACCCCGCGGCAGCCAAGACGGCGGCCATTGTGAACCGGTTTTTGGACCGGATCAAGGAGGTCCTCCGCGACGATCGTCCGGCGAATGCGGCGGTTCTTCGAGGATTCGCCAAGTATCCGGCCATTCCCAACATGGACACGCGCTTCGGACTCCGCGCCGCTGCGATCGCGACATATCCGATGTACCGGGGCCTGGCGAAGCTGGTGGGAATGGATATCTTGAAGACGGGCGACACGTTTGCCGACGAGATCCAGACCCTCCGGGAACATTTCTTGAGTTACGATTTCTTCTATCTCCATTACAAGAAGACCGACAGCTACGGCGAAGACGGGAACTTTGGCATGAAAGTAAAATCGATTGAAGAGGTGGACCGCCACATTCCGGAGCTGTTATCTCTGGGCGCCGACGTGTTTGCGATTACCGGCGATCACTCCAGCCCCTGCGCGCTGAAGGCGCACAGCTGGCATCCCAGCCCTTTTCTTCTTCATTCCCAATACTGTGGGGTTGATGCAGCGAGCCGTTTTACCGAGCGGGAGTGCGCGCGAGGGGTTCTGGGAAAATTTCACGCGGTGGATGAAATGACCCTGATGCTCGCGAATGCGCTGAAGCTAAAGAAATTTGGAGCCTGACGACGAGGATCCGGCGCATCGGGTCCTCCTCCTTCGGGGGGGCGGGATTATTTCATCAATCGAAATTGCTTGCCGGTGAGGAGCCAGCAGAGCTGGCCGCGCCCTTTCGGGGGTAGGGAATCAATCTCGATGAGGCACAGCGCCCCTTTCTTGAGCTGCAGGTCCAGTCCGTCGGCGTGCCCGGTGAGCAGGATTGCGGCAAGCTGGCTCAGATCGGGTTCATGGCCGACGATCATCACTCGCCGCACCGCGGAATAGGGCTTGAGCGCCTGCCAGAGTTTTTCAACGGATAATCCCGGCTTGAGTGCCGGCACATCTTTGAGCCGATCCTTGGCGCCATAGACCGAAGCCACGATGTCGGCGGTCTGCCGGGCCCTTTCCAGCGGACTGGTCAACAAGGCATCAAACGCTACGCCAAACTTTTTCATGCCTTCCGCGGCTGTACGCATTTTGGCAGCGCCTTCGGGGGTCAAAGGGCGTTGTTCTTCCGTGATTCCCCGCGTCCCATGTTCGACAGCCACGCCATGCCTAAGAAGGTAGATTTCCATAATTCAAAGGTCGATGAATTGAGTGGGCCTACCAAAAAATTCTATCACATCTGGCATCTGACCTCTCAAAACATTAATCGTGAGGAGCTATTCTGACGTTGACTTATGATAGGGCCGCAGCCGCAGGTTGCTCATGCTTAATCATTGAAAGGACTGAATCGGGTGGAGTCAAAGAGAAATTGTGGGCTTGTCAGACAGGTCGATCCAGGGATGCGGGCGGGGAGAAACCAGGCTTGAGCCGGGCCGCTCGGAAAATCGCCGCTCAGAAGAGGGAGAGACAGACCGGCTCGGCAGCACGGGGTTGCCGCACATCTTTTTCTGAAAGATTCAAATGAAGATTGCAGCCATTGATGTGGGAAGCAATTCCATCCACATGATTCTCGTCGAATCACAGGATGGCGTGGATTTCGAGATTGTCGATCGCGAAAAAGAGATGGTGCGCCTGGGGAGCGGTGTTTTTGAAACGCGCCTGCTCAGCGAAGCGGCCATGGTGCGCGCGGAGCAATGCCTGCGGAACTATAAGCGCCTGGCAGAGCGCCTCCATGCAGACCGAATTCTGGCGTACGCCACCAGTGCTGTGCGCGAGGCCCGCAATGGCGGTGATTTTATCAGCCGTATCCACGAGCGCGTCGGGATCTACCTGCAGCTCATCACATCCACCCAGGAGGCCCGGCTCATCACTCTGGCGGTGCAACACAGCATTGACTTTCGCGGACACCGCGCGTTGCTGATCGATATCGGGGGCGGGAGTGTCGAGCTGTCCTTGTGTGATTCCAAGCAAACGTTCCTTGCGGAGAGCCGGAAGCTGGGGGTCATTCGCCTGACTGAGCGATTCGTTGCCCGCGACCCCATCACCCGGAAGGCCCAGGGAGCCATTGAAAAGTATGTCCATAAGCGAGTGTCCGACATCGTCCATGAGGCGCGCAAATTCGGGTTTGCCTTGGCGGTGGGCACTTCCGGGACGATCTTGACTTTGGCGGATCTCGCCCATCAGGTCCGGTACGGCGAAGGTCTGCGCCGCTTCAATCAACAAGTGTTGAAACTGGAAGCGCTGGGGATGATCAGCCAGCAATTGCAGGCGATGACCTTGAAAGAGCGGTTGCGATTTGAAGGGGTGAACCTTGCGCGGGCGACCACCATCGTGGCGGGCGCCATCCTGCTCGAAACGCTGATGAAGGAATTTCAGGTCAAGCGGCTCACTCTGTGCACGCGGGCCTTGCGGGAGGGGATGATTCTGGAGTTTCTCCAGCGGTCCCGGGGTCTCTATGGCTCGATGGAGGGTCTGGTCTCGGACTTGCGCCGCCGCAGCGTTTTGGAGTTGGCACGCCGCAGCCATTATGATCAGGCCCATTCCGAGCGAATCGCCCAAACGGCCCTAAAGATCTTTGATGCCACGCGCCGGGTGCACCGCCTGGATGAGGAAGCGCGAGAACTGTTGGAGTACGGCGCCCTCCTGCACGACATCGGCATTTTGGTCAGCTACACGCGCCATCATCGTCATTCGCAATACATCATCCTCAACAGCGGATTGCGCGGATTCACGCCCGAGGAAATTGATTTTATCGCCCTCCTGGCACGGTTTCACCGCAAGAGTGAACCCAGCCGTCGGGATCCCGAATGCGCCTTGATGCCCAAAAAGGAATTTGAGAAACTTCGGAAGTTGAGCGCAATTCTCCGGGTGGCGGACGGGATCGATCGCAGTCATCACCAGATCCTTTCCCTGGTCTCCTTGCGCAGGGATCACCTCCGCTGGCGATTTGAATTCGAGGCACGAGACGAGGCAGAATTAGAGTTGTGGGGCGCCCACCGGAAGGGACAGTTGTTTGAAAAACTGTTTGGTGGAAAGATGGACCTCCGGGTCACCGCGAACCGTCAGAGAAATCCACCAGGCCGGGACCAAGGGAGATCGTCCCAACCCGGGGGAAAGACGTCCTCGAATCGTTGAAGTTCCCGCCACGGCGGAAAACAAGGAAGGGTTTTCATGGCCATGCTCAGTTCGAAACACGACTTTCCGGGAAAGCTGATCATCGTGGAAGGAATTGACGGATCGGGCAAGTCGACCCAGCTCCTCCTGGTACAACGCTGGCTGCAGTCCCAGGG